>JAYTXB010000569.1:0-10053 GCA_043743205.1 Schlesneria sp. | reverse complement strand
GTCTCAGGGACCCAGGACTGATCGATCTGCAAGAGGTTGAAAACATCCGCTTCAACTGGACTCGACGCGACAATGCATGGTCACTTGGTAGATACTAGGACTCTTTGAGCTCCACCCACTCGGTATGAAGCCCCCTGAGAGATGATTCGCATGTCCCACAATTCGTTGTTTGATCGCCGGGGCGGAGTGGCATTGCTGGTCCGTCTCATTTGACCGACCGATTTGGCAGCGACCACTTTACTCGGCCGAGCCAGATTGTGCCATCGGCTCCTTTGGGATGGGGCGTGCCGGTGAGGATGTATTCGGGCAGGGTGGCATTGCTTCCTGGATTGACGTGGATGTGGCGGAGTGGCATTGCTTCCTCGATTCGCGTTGGATGTGCCACTGCTTCGGAGTCTGCGGAGAAGCAGTGTTCTTGGAGGCATTGATCTCAACTGGCACTGCTTCTCCGCAGACTCCGAAGCAGTGGCACGATTACCCGCAGTGTTTTTTCATACAGCGCCGCCAACCGATGTCCTTCGCTCCCCGCTTCACCATCACGAACTCAATGACCGCCGGGTTGGCGCGGATTGAGCGGGCGCGCGGGTTTCTGGATGCGGCTCATTTGTCCGACGAGTGGATTCGGTCGATGGGTCAGCGGGCGCTGCTGCTCGAAGCGCATCACACGACGCACATCGAGGGGACTCAACTGACGCTGGCCCAGGCGGAGCGAGTCCTTGCCGGGGAAGACGTGCCCGAGGCGGACCCCGATGACGTGCGCGAGTTGTTGAACTACCGCAGGGCGTTCGAGTTCGTGTCGGACTATCTGGACAGCGGCGTTCCGGTTTCCGAGGGGCTAGTTCGTGAGATTCACAAGCGCCTGGTCGAGGGCGTTCGCGGCGAGGCGGGTGCGCCGGGCGAGTACCGGCGCATGCAGAACTACGTCGTCAATTCGGCCACCGGCGCGACCGTCTACACACCGCCACCTCCCGCCGCCGTGCCGCCGTTGATGGAGGAACTGGTGACGTGGCTCAATGCCCCGTCGGACATTCATCCGGTGCTCGTGAGCGGTCTCGCGCAGTTTCAACTCGTTCACATCCACCCGTTCGTGGACGGAAACGGCCGGACCTCGCGGTTGCTCTCGACGCTCGCGCTGTATCGCTCCGGGTACGACTTCAAACGGCTGTTCACAATCAGCGAGTTCTACGACCGCGACCGCCTCGCGTTCTATGCGGCGATTCAGGGCGTGCGCGATCAGGGCATGGACTTCACCGGCTGGCTGGAGTTCTTCATCGACGGCTTGGCCACGCAACTGGACGAAGTCAAAGAACGAGGTCAGCGGGTGATCCTGCGTGACGTGTGGGTAAAGCAGCACCGATTGAACGACAGACAGGCGACAGTGTTGGACCAGTTTCTGGACAACGCCAGCTTCAATTTGCGAGCCTTGCAAGAACTTCTTTCCAACATCCCTCGCAGGACACTCCAGCGAGACTTGCAGGTGTTGACGGACTGCGGTCTGCTCACATCCGATGGGGCGACTCATCAAGCCGTCTACCGGCTGAACAAAGACTTAGCGCCAAGTTAGCGCCAAGTTAGCGCCAACTTTGCGCCAACTTTGCGCCAACTTTGCGCCATGTTCGCGCCAACTTTGCGCCATGTTCGCGCCAAACTTGCGCCATGTTAACGACAAACTTGCGACATGAGGGCCGACGCCATGCCAAAGTCCGACTACAAACCTCGTGCGGTGCGGAAGAAGACTCGCGAGGTGGTCGAGTACAACAACGACGACTCGCGGCCGGGGAAGCCGTTGCATTTGCTGATCCCCGGCGGGTTGATCGGGCTCGCGTCGCTCGGGCTGATCGTGGCCGTGATCTATTAGACATGGTTCCGTCACGAATGGGCCACTGGCGGGATGGCACTGTCTTTTCATCATCAATAACCTTGGCGCGAGGCCCACCTCGTCTTTGGGAACGAAGCCACACAGGCAGGGGCCACGGTTTAGACGGGCCGTTCTACGAACTTGTTCTGGGCAAGTCCTTAGGGCTGGCGCATCAATACGTGTCTGAGGTAGCCGAACTCGTGAGAGTTCGGACTGAAGCCTTACGACTCCAGCAGCGCCAGTTATTGATGCGATGATCCTTAGGACTGGCGCAGAAATAACTGTCGGAGTTTGGTGAGCCGGGTGCCCTGAGGCCCCGGATGTCTAGGCGAAGAACCCGAGGCCTCACGGCACCCGGCTCACCTAGATCATCAAATTATTACCGCCAGTTGTTGATGCGCCGGTCCTTAGTGCCCGCGCGGTTGTTTGAGCGACTTTTTCGAGTGTGATTTGCGAGACCTGATTTTCTCTGACGTGGGATGTTTGCATGCTGGTGATCGGACTGGAAACGAGTGGATTTGTGGGCAGCATTGCTTTGCGGCGCGATGGCCAACTTCTCGAAGAACGGACGCTGGGACAGGCTGGTCGTCGGCATGCTCAGTCGTTGGTGTTGGAGCTGCGTGAACTCTTGACATCGCACGGCGCGACGCCACAGGACGTGCAAGCCATCGCGGTGAGCAGAGGCCCCGGCAGTTTCACCGGTCTGCGAGTCGGCCTCGTTTGCGCCAAAACGTTTGCCTTCGCGACCGGCTGCCGCTTCGTCGCGGTCGATACGTTTGCAGCCATCGCCGAGAACTGCCCGAGTGGCCTGACCAAGGTTTGGATTGTCGAGAGCGCTCAACGCGGCGACTTCTTCGCCGGAGCCTATGCACGTGATCACGTGACTCTCGCTTGGCAACTTCAAGGGCCCGTGCAGATCGTCTCGGCGGCAGAGTGGCTGGGCAGTCGCGCCACTTGGGAAGCGATCACTGGCCCGGGCCTCACAGACCACGCCGGATCATCGTGCGCCGCGCGGATACTCAGTGATGAGATCATCGCGAAACCGCGAGCCAGCTCCATTGCGAGATTGGGAGAACAGCGACTGCTCACGCCCACTTCGACGAGCTGCATCCCCGACAACGATACCGATTTCTGGAAGGCCGTCCCGTTCTACTTCCGCCCCAGCGCAGCAGAGGAACAACAGGCCAAGCGTAAGAACACGGCGAACGCTTAATACTACAGCGCAAGTTGGCAATTTCTTGTCCCCTCTCCCCCGTCTTCGGGGGAGAGGGTTAGGGTGAGGGGGCCGATGAATCGAGAGACGAAACCACTGGCGAACACCGCAACTCGAGTCCAAAACAGCAACGGACGCTCGATCTCGCCACAATCCCCCCCCTCACCCTAACCCTCTCCCCCCGATGACGGGCGGGAGAGGGGACCGGAAAGTGGAACCTGCGCTGTAGTATTAACCGCAAGCCGACAAGCCCCTCGTCCCAGTGGCGAGATGACAAGTCATGCCGCTCGCCTTGGCGGCTCACCAACAAGCCGAACCTTACGCCCTGCCCTCAAATTGCTCGCTCAATCCTCGCTTACCCCCCTTCGACAGCAGCGACCCTCGCGCGTGCGTCCGCCCCTCCGCGCACTCCACAACAAAATCAGCCCTGTCCGTGCCATTCGAGTGAGGAACTCTTTAGTTATCTTCAACGCGGCCACTCAAACCCCACCCGACCTTCCCGTCGAACACGTCGTTCCTGTCATCTGGCGGAAGACGCTGTGCGTCCACCGCAAACGCAATCTGACCACCGTCCGCGATTTCTTCCGCCACCTCGCCGAACTCGTCGGCTTCCTGATGCGTCAACGCGATAACGAACCCAGCTGGATCACCTCTTGGCGCGGACTCGATAAACTCATCCTCGCCGTCCGTGGACACCTCGCCATGAACCAGAAATGTGGGTAGCTTCAATGTCTCGAACCCCGGACAGCCGACCATCGAATTGATGATTGATCTGCAAAAACGAAGACCCCGCACCCCGTCCCCTTGTATGTTTGGTTGAGAGCCTCATTCTGGTGTCTGCTTGCTCCGCCGTGTGGTTCTGCGAAGCGAACGGAGCAAGCCACACGGCGGTCGCGAGATCCTTGTCCCTTGGGCCATCGAGGCCGTGGGGAACTCTCCCCTCGAGGCCGGGGCGAAGGGACTGGAATCTTGTCACAACAACCTGAACACTCAATCGGAGCCTTCCGTGACTGTGAACCCATTGAATGCTGATGACGAAGCCGAGCTGCGAACTTTGGAAATGGTCCGCACCGGGCGGCAGCGGATTCGGGCCGAGTTGGCCAAGACGATCGTGGGCCAAAGTGAAGCCGTGGACCAACTGCTGATCTCGCTCTTCGCGGGGGGGCATTGCCTGATCACGGGGGCACCGGGCTTGGCGAAGACATTGCTGGTGAAGTCGATAGCGCAGATATTTCACCTCAATTTTCAGCGCATTCAGTTCACGCCCGACCTGATGCCGGCCGACATCACGGGGACGGAGATTCTGGAGCAGGACGAAGGGGGCAAGCGGCGGATGGTCTTCGTGAAGGGACCGATTTTTGCCAACGTGCTGCTGGCGGACGAAATCAACCGGACGCCGCCGAAGACTCAGGCCGCGCTGCTCGAAGCGATGCAGGAGCATCAGGTGACGGCGGCCGGCACGCGGTATCCGCTTGATGAACCGTTCTTCGTCCTCGCCACGCAGAACCCGATCGAGATGGAGGGAACGTACCCGCTCCCCGAAGCGCAGCTCGACCGGTTCATGTTCAACGTGACCATCGACTACCTGCCCGAAGACGACGAGGTCGCGGTCGTCGCGCGCACGACCTCCGCACCGTCCGAGCCGATCGAAGCCCTCTTCACCGGCAGGGACATCCAGAGCATCCACGAACTCGTGCGAACGGTGCCCGTCGCCGAGGATGTCGTGCGTTACGCGGTCAGGCTCGCGGCGGCCTCGCGACCGAAACAGCAGGGGACTCCCGACTTCATCAATGAGTACGTCTCGTGGGGAGCCGGTTTGCGAGCGGCTCAATACCTGATCCTCGGCGGCAAAGCGCGGGCCTTGCTCTCCGGTCGAGCCAACGTCACATGGGAGGATGTCCGCGCCCTGGCTGCTCCGGTCCTGCGGCATCGCATCCTCATCAACTACCGCGCCGAAGCGGCCGGCATGACGGTTGAGACGATCATCGGCAGGCTGTTGGAAGCGGTGAAGGATGCGTAATTCATGTCCCCTCGCCCCGCCCTGTCTTCAAAAGCGAACTCAGGCGGGGAGAGGGCTAGGGTGAGGGGTTCTTTAGTTCAGGCGTCCTGTTTTCAAAGACGATTGCCTTCGGAAGATGCGAGCTTACGTCGGGGAATGGTTGGAACATGAGTCACGTTCAATATGCGAAGAGCAAAGACGTTCACAGCGCCTTGAAAAAGCTGCTTGGCTCCGTTTTCGTGGCTCTTGGATGGAAACGCCGCCCCGGTGCGACGTGCGCCTTCGTTCGACAAGAGGCGAGGCACTGTTGGTGTCTCTGGGTGCAGATAAGTCAATTCGGCGACAGCGTGAGCGGCAATGTGTTTACGTTAAATCTCGTGCGGCAAGCCGAATCAATTTCACCACTCTGCACCCAATCAACTTCACCACTCTGCGGGGACAAAGACGCGAGAATACTCCGCACATTGAGTGTGGCCGATCGGGGCATTTGTCTTCAAATCGCTTCCGAGATTGCATCACGAATCCCCGTTCCTGAACCGGATCATCAATGGCGTGAGTGGGCACGACAGCCTGGAGAGGCAGGTGCGCGCTTGCAAACGATCATCAACAATTTACAGACTCCTGACACCACAAAATGGGAACCGGACTACGACGTGTGGCTGAACTACTACTCGGTTGAGGATCTCACGAAATGGGTCAACTTTCTTACTCCTCGCTTGGATCATCTATTGCAGCAAGCCCATCGCGACTGAGCACTCCTTGGCGAGAATTGTCATGCGGGAAAGGCGGGGAGGGGGCGTTCAAATTTCAAACTTGGCCGGCAGGTTATCTGATGGATGGTAAACCGATCGGTCGGCCAAGTTTGAAATTTGAACGCCCGACGCCCGAACAGATTGAGCAAAGGGAGGCACAACATGGAACGAGTGACTGTTGAGGATGCGGGGCAAAACTTTGTCGCGCTCATCGAACGTGTGAAGACTGAGGGCGTTTCTGTTGAACTTGTGCAGGATGGCATTGTTGTTGCCAAGATCACTCCGGCCGCTTCCAAGAAAATCATGACGATGGCCGAGTTTGGTGAGTTCCTTGTGTCATTACCCAGTTTGGGCGACGACGCAGAAGCATTTGAACGCGATCTCAACGAAATACGCGAATCGACTCGCCCGAAGAACCCCTCACCCTAACCCTCTCCCCGCAAAGCCGGGGCGAGGGGACAAGGCAATGAAGACAAGAGAAGCCCATGCCGACAGCCGTATCCTCACCGCACGCCGAACAGATCGCGGGGTTCATCGACCCGGCGACGCTGATGCATTTGAAGTCGCTCGAATTGCGGGCGCGGCATGTGGTCGAGGGGTTCATGACGGGACTCAACCGCAGTCCGTATCACGGGTTCTCGGTCGAGTTCACCGAGTACCGGCAGTACACGCAGGGGGATGACACTCGTCACATCGACTGGAAGCTGTTTGCCCGCAGCGACCGGTATTGCATCAAGCGGTTTGAGGACGAGACCAACCTGCGGTGCCTGTTGCTGCTCGACAACAGCCGGTCGATGAACTTCGGTTCGCGAGGCTACTCGAAGTCGGAGTACGCTCGCACGCTCGCGGCCACGCTGGGCTATTTTCTCAACACGCAGCGCGATGCGGTGGGGTTGGCCAAGTTTGCGTCGGAGATCGACGACTACATCCCGCCGCGTTATCGAGTCGGCCATCTGCGGCGCATCCTCGTGTCACTCGAACGGACGGCGGACGGTTCGTCCACGCATCTGTCGAAGCCGCTGGAGCAAATCGCCGAACGATTGAACAAGCGCGGCATCCTCGTCCTGATCTCGGACCTGCTCGCGCCGCTGGAGACTCTGGAGCTGAGCCTCGGCGCGCTGGCGGCGCGCGGTCAGGAGGTGGTCGTGTTCCACGTTCTCGATCCCGACGAGTTGCGGTTCGAGTTCACCGCGCCGGAGATGTTTGAAGACCTCGAATCGAAGGACCGCCTGTACGTCGATCCGGCCGCGATTCGCAGCGAGTACCTCAAACGATTCGGCAAACATCTGGCGGCCGTCGAGGCGATCTGTGCCCGGCTGGGTCTGACGTATCACCGGATGCCGACCGACTCGCCGCTGGAACTCGCGCTACCCGAGATCGTGCGCGTGCGAATGCAGATGCGCGGCAACAGCCGGACGCGGATCGCGAGGCGAGGACGATGAGCAGGACGAGAGCGGAGAGTCGAGAGTTGAGAGCCAGACGCAGCGGGCAACCGTTCGCGATCACGCCGCTTGTCCCCTCTCCCCCGTCTTCGGGGGAGAGGGCTAGGGTGAGGGGGCCGATTTCGCGATTGACCTTCAATCCACAAACAGGCCGATCTCAGCAAACGCCTCATCCATTAGCAACATCTTCCGCCCATCGAAGCCCCCCTCACCCTAACCCTCTCCCCCCGAAGACGGGCGGGAGAGGGGACAGGAAAAGCAATCGACTCATGTTCATGGATCTGCTTCTCGCCGGGAGGCACGCATGACGCCATTGGCTCCGTTGTATCTGCTCGGTGCGTTGGCGGTGGCCGGGCCGATTCTGTTTCATTTGTGGAGACGCACACCGCGCGGACGGCGTGAGTTTTCGACGCTGATGTTTTTGTCGCCGTCTCCGCCGCGAGTCACCTCGCGCAGCCGGGTCGAGCATTGGTTGCTGCTCGTGCTACGCGGAGTTGTCCTATTACTAATTGCACTCGCGTTTGCGAGACCGCTGTGGCGGACAGCGACTTCGGAACCGGAACAGGCTTCGGCGGAAGAGTTGGTCGCCGTACTCGTCGATACCAGCGCGAGTCTTCGTCGCGGTGGGGCATGGGCCGACATGATGACGCAGGTGAACGCGAATCTCTCGAAGTTGCCGATGACGGCGACGGTCGGGCTGTTCGCGTTTGACGGGCATTGGCGGAGCATCGCCGATTTCACGGAGTTGAAGCCGCTCGAAGCGACGGCGCGGCGGGAACTGGTCGCGGCGCGGCTCAAGGAACTGAAGCCGACTTGGGGCGGAACGAACTTGGGTGAGGCACTCGTGCGGACGGCGACTGCGTTGCAGGAGGTTCAGGCGGAGCGCGCGATGCCCGCCAAGTTGCGGATCGTTCTCGCGAGTGATTTGGCGGTCGGCGCGAACCTCGATGCGCTGCGCGGCTATGAATGGCCGAGCGATCTGCGCGTCGAGACGCTTGTCGCTCGCGGCGTTTCACCCTCCAACGCGGGGCTGCAATTGGTCGAACGGAATCTCGATCTCGGCGACGACCTGCTGCGGGTGCGCGTCACCAATTCGGCGGATGCGACGAAGGAAATGTTCTCGCTGCATTGGGACGGGGCGGATGCGGCGAGCGTCTCTGTATACGTGCCGCCGGGGCAGAGTCGAGTCATCGTTCCGCCTGTTCGTCCCGATGGAGTGGTCTCCACGTCGTTGATTCTGACCGGCGACGATCATGTGTTCGACAACAAGGTCTTCGTCGCGCCGCCTCGCGTGGAAACGAAGCTGGTCGTTTACTGCGGGGCTGACAAGCCGAGTGATCCGGACGGGCTGCGGTTCTATCTGGAGGGCGTGTTTGCGGCATCGCGGCGGTATCGGGTGGAGATAGTGGGGTGGAGTGATGCGATGGTGGGAAGAGCAGGCGGAAGCCCCCTCACCCTAACCCTCTCCCCCGAAGACGGTGGCGAGGGGACAAAGCCGAAGGCGGAAGAACAGCCATCGCAGAGCGATCAGACAAAGCCGAAGAATGTAGAACCCCTCACCCTAACCCTCTCCCCGCAAAGCCGGGGCGAGGGAACAAAGCCGAAGACAAAGCCAGAGACCGAAAGACCTTCGCTGGTGGTGTTGACTCATTTGGAGGAGAGCGCGGGGGCGTTTGTGAAGCAGCATCTGGAGACGGGCGGGACGGTGTTGATTGCGGCTCGTTCGGCGGAGAGCGGGACGGCAACGTTGAAGCAGTGTGGGTTGGACGATGTCTCGTTGAAGGAGGCGACGACGCGGCGCGATGCGATGCTGGGGGAGATCGACTTCGAGCATCCGTTGTTCGCTCCGTTTGCCGAGGCACAGTTCAGCGACTTCACGGGGATTCGGTTTTGGAAGCATCGGACAATTGTGGGCTTCGGTACGGCGGGGGACGAGAAGAAAGAAGACAGGCAGGCTGGAAGCCTACCCCACGGGGGGCGGATGCTTTCGCGGTTTGATGACGGGTCGCCGGCGTTCGTGGAGTTCACCGTGGGCAAAGGGCGAGTCTGGCTGATGACGGCGGGCTGGCATCCGGCCGATAGTCAACTCGCGAGATCATCGAAGTTCCCGCCGCTCGTCTATCGAATGTTGGAGCAGGCATCGGGAGCGGTCTCACGGCCGGAGAGTCTGCCGGTGGGAAGCGCGATCGAATGGCGGAAGGACTCGGGTTCCGAGTCGTCTCGCACGGCGGTGTCGATCACGCTGCCTGATGGTCGTGTGGTGAATGACACCGGCGGCGATGCGGCTGCAACGATTGCGACTCAACCGGGGTTGTATGGCCTCATGTCCGAGGGTCGAACGGAAACAGTGGCGGTGAATCTGGCAGCCGATGAAAGTCGAACGTCTCCGCTGCCGGTCGAGAAACTTGAAAGTCTCGGCGTCCGCTTCGGAGCGGCCGAGCGACCGGAGGATGTGCTCCGCGCCAAGGACCGCGAACGGCAGTTGCAGTTGGTCGAGTTGGAACAAACGCAGAAGCTGTGGCGCTGGGGATTGCTGGCCGTGATCGGGTTGCTGCTGATCGAGACCTGGCTCGCTGGAAGGCTTGGTCGCTCGTGATGTTTGTGGCGGTCTTGTGTCGCGGTGCTTTTCGTAAGTCGCGAAGCGGCGGCAGTAAACGCGACAGATGAACCTGTCGTCGCTTTGCGACTCATTAGTTCGACTGTCTGGCTTCTACTGACACAGCGTAACTTTTGTGATAACTGCTGGTTGAGTGATTTGCGATGGAACGCGATCTCTGAGCGGGAGCAGA
>JAYTXB010000568.1:0-4569 GCA_043743205.1 Schlesneria sp. | reverse complement strand
TGATGGCCCAGATGCTGGGCGCCATCACCGAGGCGTGTGTGCTTCGTCCGAAGTTCACACTCATGCTGGTCGCGCTTTCGGCGGGATTGTGCCTCGTTTATTCGGGGATGTTCCTGAAGTTCAAGACGGATCGTTCGGACCTGATCGATCCGAAGATGGCCTTTCATCAACGGTGGCTGCGTTACACCGAGAGCTTTGGCGAGTCGGCCGACATGGTGGTTGCGGTCGAGGGGAACGAACCCGAAGCGATCAAGCAGACGCTCGATTCACTCGGGGCCAAGATCGCGAAGCGGCCCGAGTTATTCGGCAGCATCTTGTACAAGGTTGAGCCGGGGACGCTGCGTGAGAAGGGCTTGCAGTACCTGCCGCCCAATTCGCTCGCAGAAGGTTTGGAACGCCTCGAAGTCTACGGCCCGGTTCTCGATGGCAATTGGGAGTTGGTGCGACTCGAAGGGATGCTGACTCGCCTCCGGAAGCAGCTTGAAGCGGCCAAGCCGGAGTTAGCCAAACGACTCTGGCTGCACACCGATCGACTGACTGATTCGCTCACGCGGTTCACTGCGGATCGCAACGACTTCACCAACCCGTGGCCCGACGTATTGCAGGTCGATCGCAAATTGAGCGACCAAGCGAATCAAACCGTCTACCTGCTGAACGAAGCCGGGACGATGGGCTTCTTGATGACCGCCCCTACTCAAAAGAGCGACGGGTTTGAAGGATCGACGCAGGCGATCGACGCACTGCGAAAGCTGATCGTCGAAACCCAGTCGGAACAACCACAGACCCACATCTTGCTCACCGGCATCCCGGTCCTTGAGAACGATGAGATGCGGCGGTCGCAGATCGACAGTGCTCAAGCGTCGTTGATCTCGTTCGCCGGTGTCGCGCTGATCTTCTTCGTCGGGTTTCGCGGGTTCCTGCACCCGGCACTCGGCATGACGATGCTCGCCGTCGGGATGGCTTGGTCGTTCGGTTTGACCACGTTGATCGTGGGCCATCTCAACATTCTCTCGGTGTCGTTTGCGTCGATCGTGATCGGTCTCGGCAACGACTTCGCGATTCACATTTTGTCGCGCTACCTCGACCTGCGGCATCACGGTCGGTCACTCCGCACGGCACTGGTTGAGACCGCACAGACACTCGGCCCCGGCATCGTCACCGGGTCCGTGACAACAGCGTTGGCGTTCTTTTGCGCGTCGTTCACCAGTTTTCTCGGCGTGGCGGAACTCGGGTTGATCGCGGGCTGCGGCATCCTGCTCTGCACGCTCGCCACGTTCACGTGTCTCCCCGCGATGATCGCACTGGCCGACCGTAACAGCCGCGAACAAGCCTTGCCGGTTCCCTTCCAAGGGAAGTGGCTGCGTCACGCGACTAGTCGCTATCCGGGCTTCGTACTAGTCCTGTCCATCTCGCTGTTGGGGACCGTCGCGTGGAAGTCCTTCGACTGGAAGGGACCGATCGCCTGGGGATCGTGGCCGCGACCGCTGCTGCAATACGATCACAACCTGCTCCACTTGCAGGCTGAGGGTTTGGAGTCGGTCGAAGCGCAGAAACGCATCTTCGAGTCATCGAGCAACTCGTTGCTCTACGCGATCTCCTTGGCCGACTCGGCCGACGACGCGCGAAAACGGAAGTCTCAGCTCGAAGCATTGCCTTCGGTCCATCATGTCGAGGAACTCGCGTCGCGGCTGCCGACGATCCCTCCGTCCGAAACGCAGCTCATGGTGCAGGGCTATCACGCGCTGCTGGCTCGCCTCCCCGAACAACCCCCTGCTCCGTCACCCGTCATGCCTGCTCAAGCAGGACGACAGCTCGAAGAGTTCTACAAGTTCGCGCGTTCGCGTCCGGAGCCTGAAGCCCAAGCGATCACTGCTCGACTGGATCGGTTCCTCGATCAACTCGACACGCTCGACGTGCGGACTCAGATGACGATCCTCACCGAGTTTGAATACCGCTTGAGGTACTCGCTCCTCGCGCAGTTTCAGGCACTCAACGCGGCTTCCAACCCTGAACCCGTCACGCCCGATGACCTGCCCAAGGAACTGCGGTCGCGTTACGTCAGTCCCCAAGGGAAGTGGTTGTTGCAGGTCTTCCCCAAGCACTCGATCTGGGACATGGAGCCGCTCGAAAAATTCGTCACGGAACTCCGCACGGTCGATCCCGAAGTCACCGGCACACCGCTCCAAAACTTTGAAGCCGCACTCCAGATCAAGCAGAGCTACGAAGTCTGTGCGATCTACTCGTTGGTCGTGATTTTGATCGTGCTGCTGATCGACTTCGTGCGGAAGCAGGTTCTCGTGCAAACGTTCCTGCCGCCGCTCGTCATGGTCGGAATCGCCATCGCGGTTTGTCTGGCTCAGAAGCAGGCGATCCCCGTCTTGCCGCTGGCGGTGGTAGCCGTCGCGATGACGTTTCTGATCGGACTTTTCTCGGATCGCCACGGCGTGTTCGACACGATCTCGGCCATCATTCCGCCGACCGTGGGGATGCTGTTGATGTTTGGAGTCCTCACGATTTTCGCGATCCCACTGAACCCCGCGAATCTCATCATCCTGCCGCTGATCATCGGCATCGGCGTCGATAACGGAGTCCACGTGCTGCACGACTTCCACTCGAAACCGCACGAGGTCTACAGCGCGTCCCCCAGCATGGTGAACGCGATCACGCTGACTCAAACCACGAGCATGGTCGGCTTCGGCAGCATGATGATCTCGGCTCATCGCGGTCTGCACAGCCTTGGGATTGTCCTGACGATCGGCGTCGCGAGCTGCGTGTTGATGTCACTGGTGACACTTCCCGCGTACCTCGCGTGGATCAGTCGTCACCGCCGCGCCACGTCATCGCAGCCGACAGCCTCACACGGGGACGAGCCACACTCGCGGCAACCCACACCGAACGCCGCGACTCCCACCGAACTCCCCTTCGAGGAAGACGAGCCGCCCGACATCCTCCCGATGCCCGGCATCGGTCGAGTCGCGTAGACGAGCGGAGTTGTAGGCGGCTCGCGTCTGCCACGATCAACTCGAAGCCCCCCCAAAAAAAGTAGGCCGGGGTGAGTTTCAGTCCTGAACCGACTGCGTGATTGCATCCAAACGCGCGAGCCGTTCATGCCATCATTACTCTTGCGTTCAGCTTGTCGGCGAGCGAACCGACGATGTCGCATAGCAGGTCGAGCGAAGCGTTCGCTTCGTCGAATGTGATCGTCAGTGGCGGGCTGACGCGGAGGACTTTGCCCGCGAGAGCGCCCAGCAGGTGGATGCCGACGCCGTCTCGACCGAGGTAGCACGTTTCGACGATCTTGGCGGCGACCTCGCCCGGCGTGAGCGAGCCGACGGCGGCGCATTCCAAGCCGAAGACGAGGCCCTCGCCGCGCACGTGGTTGACGAGGCCGGTCAGCTTCAACTGGTCGAGCTTCTTCAGGAAGAGCGGCGTCAGTTGGCGGACGTGCTTCAAAACGTCGGTCGATTCAAACTCGTCGAGCGTCGCGAGGACAGCCGCGCACGACAGCGGGTTCGCGCTCCAGGTGTCGGAGGCTTCGCCGTACTTCATCACGGCGAAGATGTCGCCGCGAGAGGCGACGGCCGCGACGGGGACTCCGTTGCCGAGGCCCTTGCCCAGCACGACCATGTCCGGCTCGACGCCGTATTCTTCAAAGGCGTACATCGAACCGGTGCGACCGAAGTTGGCCTGCACTTCGTCGAAGATGAACAGCAAATCCTTCTCGCGGCAGAACTGCTGGAGCATCTGGTGATACGCGGGCGTCGGATGGAAGCTGCCGCCACCACCGAGATACGGCTCGGTGATGAGGCACGTCAGTTGGCGACCGAACTGCCGCCACAGGTCGTCCAGTTCGGCGCGATACTTGGCGAGGTCGATCGCGCTGGGTTCGTACCCGGCGTCGAGGATCTCGTCCATTGGGAAGCTGATGAACTTCACTCGCGGATCGCGCTCGGCGTCCTTCTCGGAACCAGTCACCGCGTTGGCGAGGCCCTTCTTCCCGTGAAAGCCATAGCGTGTGGCGAGGATCATGTCGCGAGTCTTGTCCCGCGCGAGGCATGCCCACAGTGCCTTCTGGATCGCCTCGGACCCCGACGCCGCCCACACGATCGTGTCGAGCCGTTCGCTCCCCTTCGATCGCTTGAGGTTGGCGAGCAGTCGCTGCACGGCCAGCGTCTCAATCTCGGTGATGCCGTTGTAGGCAGTCATCGGGACGGCTGGCACGTATGTCGTACCGTAGTCTTGTCGCTCCGCCGACAAGACCTCCCGTCGGCAGAGCGACGGGTCTACGGTAGCGCGATCCGTAGCACACGAACCGATGCGTTCCGAAGACTCAACGCCCCCGACATCTGTGGCTGCGTCACCGAACAACATCTCCGCCGACCAACCCATCGACTTCGCAAAGTGCTGCATCCACCGCTTCGGGTTGTGCCCGAGATTGGCCACCAACACACCCGACGAATAGTCGAACAGCTTCCGTCCCTCGGGAGTCCAGTGATAAACGCCGGCCGACTTGGCGAACACGGCCTGCGACGGCGTAAACGTCCGCAACGCAACCGGCTCACGCTCGGC
>JAYTXB010000567.1:0-2494 GCA_043743205.1 Schlesneria sp. | reverse complement strand
TCGTCCACGTTTCGACCACCGCCGAAACCGAACTGTTGCGAGACCATCGCGGCCTCATCACCGGGGAGGCTTGTCCGCATCACCTGTTCTTCAACGTGGACGACTACGAACGACTCGGTTCGCTGGTCCAGATGAACCCGGCAATCAAGACCGCCGCCGACAACGCTGGCTTGTGGCGAGCCTTGCACGACGGACGACTGCAAGTCGTCGCGACCGATCATGCCCCGCACACGCTCGAAGAGAAGCGGCAGCCGTATCCGAAGTCTCCGTCGGGATTGCCCGCCGTTGAGAACTCACTCGCACTGATGCTCGACAGCGTCCAGCGCGGTCGCTGCTCGCTCGAACAAGTTGTGAGTTGGATGTGTGATGCCCCTGCACGCATTTGGAGCATCGTGAACAAAGGCCGCATCGTCGCTGGTTACGACGCCGATTTGGTGCTAGTTGATCTCCACCGCCGACAGACGATTCGCAACGCCGAACAACAGACCAAATGTGGGTGGAGTCCGTGGGACGGCACGACGCTGACCGGCTGGCCCGTCCGCACGTGGGTGCTCGGACGAACGGTCTTCTGCCAAGAAGACCTGACCCCGAGTACTCCCGACTCGCCAGTTCGACCCGTTCAACGTGGCCAGTTCGACGAGACAATTTGCGGAACAGAAGCCCGGTTCGATCACGCGCTCGGCGGCTTCTGGCAGACCGTGGGATAGGCTGTTGAAAAACATAGAGCAGGCGGCTCGCCTGCTGAGGAACGGGGCCGTAATAAGGCGAGCGGCAGGTAAGAATTTACCGTAGACCGGACGCCTACGTCCGGTCTTTTCGAGCCGAACGGACGTAGGCGTCCGGTCTACGGCGGGTATGCAAACTCTTGCCGCTCGCCTTACTCCGGCGAGTCGGACTTTGTCGGTTGAATCAGTTATCGGACGACGGCTCCATGCGGCTGTTGGTATTCCCGGTAGTCCGGGCAGAATTTGAGTGCCGCGAATAAACGTTAAAGCGGAGATTCGCTTGAACCTGCCGGTTCAGCGAGTTGGTTTCACGAGTCAGGTCCACCGTGTTGAACGTCACCAAACGCGGCATCGTCTCCAAGCGGGAAACAAATTTTGCGAGGCCACCGAAGTCACCGTGGCAGACCAGTAAGTGGGGATGCGCGGAGTACGAGCCAAAGTCTTGTTGAGGGAGTGGCTCCAGACGCACGATGACAACCTGAGACTCTCTCGCCAGTTCGGCGACTTCATTCAGTACATCGGCCGCAACGGCCTGAGCGGGAATGCATTGGGCGGGGAGATACGACTGTTGGCGTCGCTGAGCGAATTGCTCGGTGAGTCGCTCGTGCTCGGCATTTTGTTGCGACAGGACTGAGAGCTTAGCTTGGATTTGAGATGTCTCATTCTGAATCGCGGTCGCGTTTAATCGAGCCGGACGCAAGACACCGGCCATGAAGCCGGCCGTCAGTGCGACCGTTCCCAAGAGGGCAATCCAGCGATCATGGCGGGCGAAGAAAGTCATGTTGAGACTCGATTGCAAAACGTTGTTCCAAGGATGCATTCACCGTTGATTGGCGTGGGCGACCGTCGAGTTTTCGGGGTCTGTTCTTGCTGGCCCCGGCCGGTTGAGGCGATCTGGGATCGGGGAGACTCGCAGTTGGATCGCGAACTCGCACGGCGTTCCGTCGCGCTGTTGAGTTCGGTACGCGACGAGCAACTCCACTCGCTCAAAGAGGCCGGTGCGTTGCAGTCCGGTGATAAACCCGGCGATGGCCTGCTCGTCGGCCGTCGTGCCGCGCAGTGTGATCACCTGCGAACACTGCTTCGCCAATCGGGCAAGCCGTTCGAGGTCCTGTTCCAACGGACTGTGTTCCATGAAGTCGATGGAACTGGCTGCGAGCGGCCTCGACCGGGATTTCGTTTCCGGGTCACCATTGATCGCCGAGCCGATCACTCTGAGCGAGACTTGCGGTGGCATCGCATCGCCAATTGCCGAAAGCCAACGCGACGGAGAAGCTTGGAGTCGCAGCACGTCGATCAGCCGTTCCTCGTGCGCGACCACTGCCATTTCTTGGAGTCGTGTTTGCGACCAACTGAGTTTCGCTTGCAGTTCACGACTCTGGCGATGCCCTTCGTTTCGCCGAGAAACCAGCTGATTTGTCACACACGTCAAAGTCACCCAGTTCGTCGCAATCAACGTCGCCACGGTGACCAGCCACGCGCACAGCCAGCGGTTGCTGGACGGCGTCGTGTCGAGGCACACGTAGTCGGCGGGAAGGAAGTCGATGTCTTGCATGGGAGGCTAAATGCGAGTGAAGGAAGAGACGGGTGAACGAACCTGTGGATGGTCTGAGGGCGAACGTTCAAGGGATTCGTTTCAAGGCCAACCCGAGTGCCACGGCCCATTGCCCCGGACTGCGTTGGAGTTTGGCGGAGGCCGCTGTGCGACGCAGTCCATCGAACGGATTCAGGGCCTGGCTTTTCAGGCCGACACGATCGCCGAGATATTC
>JAYTXB010000566.1:0-1244 GCA_043743205.1 Schlesneria sp. | reverse complement strand
GTTCGACAACCGGCCGTTCTGGGACTGTTTGGACGAGGTCTGTCAGCGGTGGTCGCTCCGTGCGGAATTCGATCCCCAGCGTGCCGCGTTGATGTTGGCTCCACGCCAATCGAATGACCTCGTGGAGTTGACCGTGCAACGGAGCGGGCCGTTTCGGCTGGCGATTCATTCGGTAGAAGTTCGCTCAGTCGTCGGATCGGTCGGCCGACGCTTGTTGCGTGTGGCGGGCCACATCGCCGTCGAACCGCGCGTGCGACCTCTCTTTCTGCACTTCGCTGCCGGTGATGTGGCCGCCGTCGCTGCCACGAAGGAACCCATTACGCCGTGGAACCCGGCCGCCAAATACGAGCATCCCGTCAGCGATGCCGGTCGTGTCGTGCCGGTGCAGTTCGACTATGTACTCCCGACAGCAGCAGTCCTCCCGACAGAAGCAGCAACAACGCCACGGGAGAACACGCTCGAAGCACAGGAGCGGACCATCGAGAAATTCGATCTAACTGGTCAGGTCGTGCTGCAAGTCGCTGCGGGAACGGAACGGATTGAATTCGATAAGACCTCGCAAACGTCCGGTACCGCGCGGCGGAGAGGCGGCGTGACCGTGCGGCTGCGCGACGTGAAGTTCGAGCCGATTGCAATCGCTCCTCTGAATGGTCCGCTTCGCTGTGAGATCGGAGTTGCCGTGAGCTACGACGTGGGTGGTCCAGCGTTTGAATCGCATCGAACGTGGATGTTTCACAACGCGGTCTATCTGGAAACGGAGACCGGACAGCGGATCGACTTCACCGAGTACGACACGGCTCAACAAGGAAATGGCGGTGTGGCGGTGAGCTATCGCTGGGAGAATTTGGTCGCTCCCACAACTCGTTACAAGTTCGTCTACGAAGCGCCGACTCTGATCTTGGACGTGCCGCTCGAGATCAAACTCAACGGACTTGAAGCAAATTCAAAGTGAACGGTCGCGGTCAGAGAGCCAGCGCGCGATGGGACTTACTTTAGAAAAACAACCCGCTGCGTGAGCGAGGAAGTACCGTTGTTTGCGATGTGTCAGCCTCCCTCGCTCACGCAGCGGGTTACTAAAGCAAGTGCTATTGAGTCAGCGAGTGCAGGAAGTCGGGGCGTCACAGTGTTCGGGCTGGATGATTCCCGTCGGTTGCGCCAGAAACTACTGGCGAGCCGTCACTGACGATTTTACGCTACGCGGCTGACACACTGAGGAATCTCACCACGAAGATCGGGGACACTAG
>JAYTXB010000565.1:0-4277 GCA_043743205.1 Schlesneria sp. | reverse complement strand
ACCGCCCACCACAATCAAAGATGTATTGGTGGGCAGTGCCCACCCTACCTGAAGTATGCGATCTGATTATTTGTGCAAAGCCCCTCACGGCACACGGCTCGCTTAAAACATCTCACTCATGGCCGTGCGAGGTGTAATTGAGCGAGCCGCATTCTCCGCCGCGTGAGGTATATCTGTGCGAGGTCCCTGTCGAGGCCCTGTTTCCTCACCGCTCCCATTGGCGGATGACGACGTTCTCAGACGCGGTCGCTTCCACGAGCAGCGCTGCCGAGAAATCAGCGGCGACGGTGAACGAGTGCATGCTCCAGCGGGCGGCTTCGTTACCGAGACCGATGTGACCGGAAGGCTCGGCGACTTCGATGAGACGCGTCGGTTCCGTCGGGTTCATGGCGACAGTGAACTGGCTGAGTGGGAACGACAGGCCGAAGCCAGTCGCCTTGAGATACGCTTCTTTGCTCGTCCAGCCGCGATAGAACCCGGCGAGTTGCAGTTCGGGGGGAAGGCTCTCCAGTTCCGCGAACTCACGCGCTGAGAAGAACCGCTCGGCGAGTTTGTGGATGCGGACTTTGGCATCGTGTCGTTCGAGGTCCACGCCGACGGAGCGACCACACGAGATCGCGATCAACGCCAGTTCCGCCGAGTGCGAAACGCTGAACTGCACCGTGCCGTGAACCTCCGTTGGAGTCGCTAACTGTGGCTTGCCATGAGGCCCGTAGGTGAGTTGAATCGCGGTGGCCTCAACACCGAGGCAGCCTCCCAGCAACTGCCGCAGCGCCGCGCGACAGGCCACGAAGCGGCGGCGCGGTTCGTCGAACCTGAACCGGTCGGCGCGTGCCAGTTCATCGCCGGAAAGTACGCCTCGCAGAGACTCGATCTGATGCGGGGACCGATCCAAGTTCAGCCGCACGACATCGACGATATCACGGCTGATCGTGAGTGATGAAGTCAGCAGTGGCCAAGCGGAATCGTTCATGGCGCGAGGCTCTCAAGAGGAATGCGAGTCATGGAATGACTCGCCTACGTAGTTCAGTCATTCCATGACTGAGATTCTCGATCCGACAAACCGATCTACCACCGCCGTGAGAAGTATCAGAGACAGCAGTGAATCGCACGGATGGCAGAGCCGGAGTACGGCTGAAGAATTCGGTTGTCGAGCCTGAACTGAACGGCGTTGGTCTCACCCGACTCCGAAAAACAGATTGGTCTTGGCGGTTCAACCGACGACGAAGACCGTGTGCGAGCGAGGGCCGTGTGCACCGATGACGAGCGATTGTTCCACGTCGGCGGTCTTCGAGGGGCCTGCAATGAAGACTCCGAACGCGGGCTGTTCAAAATCCAAGCGTTCGTAAGCTTGGTGGAGGTTGTGGAGGACATTTTCTGCGCGAACAACAAACGCCAGATGCTGACAGAGGAAGTAGATCACGCGGTGCTTGAGGCCACGGTCGTGAACCCAACAGGCGGCGTTCTCGGCCACGGCGAACTCGCACGGCATGAGGGCGAAGTCGATGTCTTCCAGCGTGTGCGGATCGTCGATCGCATCGAGGTTCACTGTGGAAGCACCCGCGCCGGAGATCCGAGACACCGTTTGCTTCGCGGTCGAGTAAGCAGGGATTGCCGCGAGTTCCGCGTTAATGGCCTCGACGTTCGGAACTCGCACGCAGCGGCCACCGATCAGTTCCAGGACGCTGGCGAACTGAGCAATCGGATCGGGGTATTCGATCCACGGTCCGGTCAATTCGGGGAGCGCAACACTCTCGACCAGATGCTTGCGGACGGAGGTCAGAATCTCGTCGCGTGACGACGGCATGGTGACGGCGATCAGCCTGTGCAATAGGGGAATTGTGGAATGGGGAAACTGTGGAACGATCTGGTGTGCGGCAACCAATCCACCGCAACGCGGCGGCGGAGTCTAGCGAGTGAGTCGGCAGTTTTCAGCGCGGCACCAATCCATCAATTCCCGGCGACAGAGTGCAGGACGACCGAGATGAGGTAATCAAGAACGCCCCGCGAATCGACCCCATGAAGCACGTCGATGTTGTTGCGCCATTCCGGCTTTGTGCGGCGATCGAAGAGCGTCATCCCGCGTGTCAGTTTGCCGTGTGTCTCGATGTCGATGGCCATGGTGTTGCGTTGGAAGAGTCTCGGATGAGCGATGGAGGCGAGGGCTGTCACGTCCGGCAGCCACATCCCTTCGACACCGAGATGCTGGTGATGTGCTCTCAAGGCAAACGGAATCAACTGTCGCAGCAAGTGTCCGCAACGGGTGTCATCGGTCAGGTTGAGACGATGAAATTGCTCGAACGTGAGCATGACTTTCTGACTGACATCCAGCGGGACAAGTGTTTTTGTGGCGGGATATCTCAACACCAACTGAGCCGCTTCGGGGTGATGCAGGACGTTGAACTCGGCGGTCGCGGTGATGTCGCCCGGCGCGGTGACGGCCCCCGCGAGCGAGACCACAGCTTGGACACGGCTCAAGAATTCGGAGTCGCGATCAATGGCAAGCGCCAAATTAGTGAGCGGCCCGAGCGTCAGCAGTACGATCTCATGCGGGTACTGTCGGACCAGCTCCGTCAGCAATTTGACGGAGTCTCGCGGGTGATGCAGGTCGGCGACAGTCGGAGTCCAATCGCCCAAGCCATCGGGGCCGTTGAGGCACTTCTGGCGTTGCTGCCATGCGGGTGATTCCAGGAAATCGACCTCCGCTTCCTGCAACCGCTGCCCCGAGTCGGCGACCCCGATTCGCGGCCACTTCGGCGGGTCGAGTGCTTCGACGACCGATTGCAAATTTCGCCAAGCTTGTCCGGCCGACACGTTGCCACCCACCGCCGTGAGCGCGATCACGTCCAATTCGGGGTCGAGCAGCGCGAGGGCGATCGCCAGCGCGTCACCAATCCCAGGGTCAGCGTCGATAATGATTTTCTGAGGCATGACGTGGTTCTCGGAAGAGACAGGGACAACGAGCAGAGGCTGGTGAGAACGGCAGATCAACTAGGGTCGCGTTTGAGAACAATCGGCGAGTAGAGTGAGCCGGATGCCGTGAGGACGTGGACTCCGTTCGGAACACTCCGGGGCCTCACGGCCAATGGCACTTGCTTTAGATTTGGGAGCGGCACGGCGCTAGCCCAATGGCACTTGTTTTAGATCAACCGAACACATCAGCCGGAACGCGCTAGCGTCCGGTTCTCGTAATTCTCAGCAAACCGGACGCTAGCGCGTTCCGGCTAATTTCTAAAACAAGTGCCATTGGGCGCGAGCCGCCGGTGCCAGTTTTACAGGTCTGTTCCTCTCTCACCAACCGCTAGCGCGTTGCCGCTCATGTAAAACAATTGCGGTTCTCCGCCATTCGTGTTGGAACGCATTCATCAGCCGCAGGGCGCTAGCCCCGGTTAAACGAAAACAAACCGGGGCTAGCGCCCTGCGGCTGATTTGCCACAATGATCAACACGAATGGCGGGGAGCCACAATTGCCATTGGCCTCATGGCATCCAGCCCACCTCGGCGATGACAATGACACCGACCGTCACTGATGGGCCGGATCGTAAGTCGCGCTGCCCGGTGGTTCAATCCTGTTGCCTCAGTCGCAACTCGTTTGACGCGAGTTCGTTCGTCCGTGAGACTCCCGCCCGCTTGGTCGTCGGGCGTTCCGCGATCAACTCCATTTCGCGCTCCAATGGAAAGCTTTTTCAATGATTCTGGCTGCAGCTTTGAACGCGGGTGACACCGCGTGGATGTTGGCTTCCACGGCCCTCGTCCTGTTCATGATGATCCCCGGTTTGGCGATGTTCTATGCCGGGTTGGTTCGACGGGCCAACGTGCTGTCGGTGTACATGCAGTGCTTCGCGCTGACCTGTCTACTCAGTTTGATCTGGCTCGTCTGCGGCTACTCGTTGGTGTTTACCACGAACAATCCCGTGTGTGGTTCATTGGCGAAGTCGGGCTTGATGGGTGTGAGTTCCGCTTCGATGTGGGGGGAAACGGGGATCCCCGAGTTGCTGGGCTTCGCGTATCAGATGACATTCTTCATCATCACGCCCGGCCTGATGATCGGCGCTTGGGTGGAGCGAATGAAGTTCAGTGCGGTGCTGATTTTTTCTGGGCTGTGGAGTCTGCTGGTCTACGTGCCGATCGCGCACATGGTCTGGGGGCCCGAGGCCAATATGTTCGGACTGACGGGAGTGATCGATCACGCGGGTGGGATTGTTGTCCACATCACCGCCGGGACCGGTGCCTTGGTGGCGAGCGTCCTGTTGGGCAAGCGGCTCGGGTTTCCTTCG
>JAYTXB010000564.1:0-6708 GCA_043743205.1 Schlesneria sp. | reverse complement strand
CAGATTGCCGACGGCACTGGTGGCCACTTCCACCACGGGTTGACGCGGAACGAGTGGCACATAGACCGTCTGGCCGGGCTTCAAGCGGCCGTCACCGTTATCGAAGAGGATCACCGCCGAGGCGATCGATTCAAACAACTCACGCAGTGCATCAAACCGAGTGTGCAGCGGAATCACCGCATCGATCTTGCCTTCGACTTCATTCGCTTCAATCTTGATGGTGACATTCTTTCCCTGCTCTGCTGTGGCCCGTTCCATCGGGACTTCCACTTTGACTTTGGAAACATCGACCACGACGGCCACGGGATCACCCGCTTTCACGAATTGTCCCTCGTTGACGAGCAGTCGCTGCAATTCACCAGCAAACGGCGAACGAACACTGCACGAATCGAGATAGTGCTTGGCGAGATCGAGTTCGGCTTTGACGAGATCGAGTTTGGCTTGAGACAACGCTTTCTGTGTCTCATCTTTGTCGCCCGCTTGCTTCTGCTCCAAAGTCGCGATCTTGACCGCGGCTTCGGCTCGCTGCACATTAAATTTTGGAACGGTCGTGTCGAGCCGCACGATTTCTGCCTGCGGTTGAATTTTCGAGTTCGACTTTCCCTGAGCCTGCTTGACGATTCCATCGAACGGGGCGGTCAGCGTGACGGTTTGATACGCCTCGACCGCGAGTGAGACGCGATATTTGTGAGGGTCGATGATGCGTGATGCTAGGGACTTGACGATCACTTGATCGCCTGCGACGGCCACCGGCAAAGGCCCTTTCGAGTCGGGCTTTTTGTCCTGACCGAGCGAAGACTCCACAGCTGGCCCCAGTCCGCAAGCGGCTGCCAGCAACCCTGCAAATGCCAATCGTTGACGAGACATTGTGCTTCTATCCTTCAACGCGAGATGACTCTGAACCCCACTCCGAATGGAGCGAATCTGACGGTCGGGTAAACTACGCCTCACTTCTCGGACTGTCAACGAGCCGCGCGGTGTCCGATTGTTGCTGATGGTGAGGAATCGCCCGACTTTTCCGAGACCGCTTGTCGCTGGCAAGGACTTCGATCAAGATGCCCCTCGTCCGAGGTGAGCCTGCCTCAATGACGAGGCTGATTGAATGTTCAACCCGCCCATCTCCCCTGCTCTGCTGTTGTTTTGCTTTGAATGGAAGCTCCGGCGGCGGCAATTGGCATGCGACCAAACGCCACCACCAGAAAGGATGTCACCGTGAGTTCGCTCTTCGTTGGATTGATGTTTGTTGCCGCCAATGCCGCTGTTGTCGGCGTCCCCGTGGGGACGGAACTGCACTATGCAGGATCACTGAGTCAACAAGCCAAAGCGGGCGCAAGTGAGGTCAAGTCATTCTCGGTCTATGCCTTGACGCTGGCCGATGCGGAGGGAGGCCCCGAGATGGCGTGGAGTCTCGATGAACGTGGCGGCGGTGGTTGGGCGTGGCCCGAACGGTTCGGGTTGCTCGCGACGGGGTCGAGTGACAAGTCCAAGGCTCGTCCGATGCGGTTGCTCTACACGCACGAAGCAATACCGCATCCCCTGCCCCTGCGCTCCCCGATGTTTGAGTTCGCGAGCAAACTCGCCCCCGATGCTGCTTGGACCGACGGTCGCTACGAATACCGAGTCACACGCGGGCGAAAGGTGAAGGACCGTGAGTGCTGGCAGGTGGAAGTCGCCTCGAACATTGGCAGAGCTCAGACACTCGTCATTGAAGCCGGGACCGGCGTTCTCGTGTCGCTGGACGAACGCGTCTTTATGGGACGCGGAGACGAGTTCCAATTGAAACTCGAACTACAATCCCAAAAGTCGCTATCAGCGGCGGATCTCAGCAAGTCGCGAGCTGCTTTCGACGCGATCAGCGCGATGCAAGCGACTCTCAGTCGAACGGGCGAACAGAAGATCGTTGAACTGACCGGCGCTCAGTTGAAGTTGGTTCAAGCGTCGATCGGCAAGATTGAGCAACAGGCTGACGGAACCGCGTGGTCGCGCATCGTGGCGGTCGTCTCGAAAGACTTGGTTCAGCAGCAGCGAAGGCTCGAAGGAGTCCTTGGGTTGGAGAAGAAATTCGTGGGACAGGTCGCGCCGAAACTGAAGCTCAAGCTGGCGGGAGGGACTGCGATCCCCGAGGGCGATCTGCAAGGCCAAGTCGTCGTATTGCACTTCTGGGAGTATCGGAGTGACCCGCTCACCGAGCCGTATGGTCAGGTCGGCTATCTCGACTTCCTCAACAACAAGCGGAAGAAATTGGGAGTGAAAGTGATCGGCATCAACGTCGATCCCCGTCTGTCGGAGAGTGACAAGTCGGACGCTGCGATCCGGTCCCTCAAGAAGCTGCAAGAGTTCATGAATCTCGGCTACGACGTGGCCTTGGATGATGGTGCGATCCTCACGCAGTTTGGCGATCCGCGATCGCTCGGTTCCCCCCTGCCCCTCTGGGTCGTGATCGGCCACGACGGCAAAGTCGCTCACTATCACATCGGCTACTACGACATCCGCCCCGATGAAGGCTTGAAGCAACTCGACCAGGCAGTGGTCGAAGCGTTGCGAAAGCAGAAGGCCAAGTGACGCGAGACCTGAGTCTGCGTGACTTGGCGCTTTGAACTGCGTCTAGGCACATCTGGCGGCATTTGTTATCTAGCGGCCGAAACTGCCGGTCGGGTGTCGAGCGGCGGTTCGTTTCGTCGCGCGAAGGATCGCGCAGGAAGGTCGCCATGACACGGATGTTGCTGGTTGGCGCGGGTTGCTGCTGGTTTGGATTGTTGGTTGGCTGCACGACAGGCCCACTCGGGCCACGTACCACGTACTCGCCAATCCCGCCAACTCGAACCGGACAGCCGGTCAATCATCCCCCCGTGGCGACTCAACCGGTGATTTCTCCAACCGGAACGGCTTCGTCGGTGCGAGTCATCCCGTTCGCCGCCCTGCCCCGCCATGCGATGGTTCAGGTTCAACAGGGCATTTCATTCGGGAGCCAAGCTGCGCTCCAAACGGGCGTTCGACCGTTTGCGATGCTCGCGTCGAATGACCGGCTGATTGACGGTCGCTCGCTGCCCGTCATGGATCGGCCGACTCGGTTGCCAACATCGGGAGGTGCCAAGTCGCGGCGCGAAGCGACGGATGTCGCGAGCATCGGTCTCCCCTCCTCCAGTGCCCGCGTGTCCGATCTTCCCTCGACACCCCAGGAAGATTTGAAGTATCGCGGCGGAAGAACGATTCGCAACCTCAGCTATATCAACTTATATGTTGGCGGGCAGGATGCTTGGGATCCGTCGGACTGGAAGAGCATTGATAAATCGCTGGCGGCCGCGATGGCCGACTCTCATTTAAACAATGTGATCGTGCAATACTTCGGCAATCAGCCGATCAGTTCGTCGTTTAAGAAGTCGTTCTTTCTCTCGGGCTGGCGGCCGCAGTTCGTTGCGAAGGGAGATTTCGAACGGCAGATTCGCAGCCTCCATGGAGGCGGTGCGTTCAGTGGCCTCGATCTGCCGAACACCATCGTCAACTTCATGCTGCCACGCGGCACGGTCCTCGGCGACCCCAATGGAGGCGAACAACTCGCTCTGCAAAGCAAAGCCATCCCACAGGAAGAGGCCGAGGATTCGACGGGTGGACTGGGAGGATACCACGGGTCGGTTCATATCGGTGCGACGACGATCTATTATTCCACTGCGGTTTATTCCGAGCGGTTGCCGAATGGCGGAACGAACGGCATTCCGGTCTACGACCAGAACTGGAAGAACGTCGTCGCCACGATGTATCACGAGTTGCAGGAAGCCCGAACCGATCCTGACGTTGATGACGCGATCCGCGATGGCACTTCCAACGGGACACGGTATCTCGGCTGGACATCTGACAGCGGCCTCGAAATTGGAGACTATCCGATCGCCGAGGCCCGCCAACTCAAACAGGTCTTCGTCGAAGTCCCCCTAGCGGATGGCAGTGGCATGGTCCCCGTGCAACTTCAATACTCAAACGCTGTGCATGGGCCGGAAGGTCCGATCCCGTACCCTCACGGAATGGAACCTCCGCCCGGCACGCAGCCTCCGGTCAACATTCCGCCTGCCAATCCGAAGCCGCCCGCTCCAGTCCCCGGAACGGGAACAACACCGACACCGACCCCGATCACGACTGACCCCGAACTGGCTAAAATCATCGCTCAATGGAACCAACTCGAAGACTTCGTAAAAAAGGCCATTGTGCGACTGGCGGGTTCGCGGTGATCCCGACTGCGGAGATGAAATCAAAGCGTGTCGTAGGGTGGGCACTCTTGCCCGTCCGGCTTTCGTGAGAACCCGATGGTGGAGTCAAAGACAGGACGGGCAGGAGTGCCCATCCTACGGTCGCCGTCCCGTTCAGATGACCCATTGGTGACACCAGCCCAAGGACGAGTTGACACTCATGAAAACAATTCGCGGCAAGATGGCACTCGTCACGGGAGCGGCTTCGGGAATTGGGCGCGGGATCGCACTCGCACTCGCGCGTGAGGGAGCGCATCTTTATTTGATTGATGTGGATGACGCCGGGCTGGCCGCCGTCGCGGATGAGGCGGCGAAGTTGGGCGTCTCGGCGATGATCGATCACTGCGATTTGACTCAGCCAGCTGAAGTGACGCGCGCGTTGACGGCGATGCAGGCGCGCTGCGCTCCGATTGACATCCTCGTTAATAACGCAGGGATCGCCTACTACGGGCCGACTCATTTAATGACCGGTGCCCAGTGGGATCGGTTGCTCGGTGTGAATTTACTCGCGCCGATTCAAATTACGCGAGAAATGCTTCCCATGCTCAGGAGTCGTTCCGAGGCACACATTTTGAACGTGTGCAGTATCTCGGGGCTGGCGGCGGGCGGGCGCTTCGCCGCGTATCATACGAGCAAGTTCGGTTTGGTCGGCTTCACCGCCGCGTTGCGAGCCGAATATGGGAGGCAGGGGCTCGGCGTTTCGGCCCTTTGCCCCGGCCCGGTCCTGACGAATCTCTATCGCCAGTGCGATTCGTCGCGTACCGATAAACCGGTTCCCGAACCACCGCGCTGGCTGTGCAGTTCGATCGACGCCGTCGCGGCGGGAGCGATCAAGTGCATCCGGCGCAACAAGCGACAACTTTTAATTGGCTCGCTCGCACATCTGGTCTCGTGGGCGAACTGGCTCGCGCCGGGCTTCCTCGATTTTCTAAATCACCTCTCACGGAAAAGACGCAAGCCGGTCGCGGTCTCTGGCAACACGGCGGCGGATGGATCGCGCCGTGCGGCGTGAGACATTGAAGAAGACGCTTTGAACCAGATCGAACAGTTATGCGACCGGCATGAGTTGTCTTCCTCAGACCAACCCGCAGCGTGAGCGAGGGAGTCTATTAAACGTCTCCCTCGCTCACGCTGCGGGTTACTTTTTCAACGGGCTGCTAAACGCTTTCTAATGTGGCGTTCATCACTCCGCGTTGAAGAACGCCGATTGCAAGTGATGCGTTACATTGTGGTTCTACAGATCTGATCGCGCTCGACTTTCTTCATGCGGAGTGATGAAGGCTCCTTTGTCACTCATGCCGTGTCGCCACGCGTTCCAGATACTTCCTCGATGCGAGTCGGAAGATCGACTCACCGATGCGTGGAAAGAGAGAGCAGAGCGTGAAGAGTCCTCTTAACGACGGCTGGTTGATGATGAGGTCCGCACGATCGGACTTGATCGCCTTCACGACCGCACTGGCCACCGCTGTGGACGATGTGCCACCGACATACCACGGGGCGCTACGGCCCGAGCGTTCGCGCAGTTCCTCGTACACGCCGCCGTCCGAGGCGAAGCCGGGGCAGATGGCTGAGGCGCTGATGCCGGTACCGTGGTACTCGCTGCGCAACGATTGGGTGAATGCGATCTGCCCGGCCTTGCTTGCGGCATACACGGCGGCAAACGCGGGACCTTGCTTCCCGGCGATGGAAGCCATGTTGACGATGTGGCCTCGCCCCGCCTGTTTCATGTGCGGGATGACGTGTCGGGTTAGCAGCAGCGTCGCGAGCAGATTGACCTCGATCGTGCGACGGATGTCGGCGGGCGGAATTTCATCAAACTTGCGGAAGGCTTCGATCCCCGCGTTGTTGACGAGGACATCAATCGCACCGAGTTCACTCATCGTCCGAGCGACCAACGTTTGGAGCTGACCTTCGTCGGAGACATCGGTCGGGATTGCAATCGCCCTCACGCCGAGAGTCCGCATCTCGGCCGCGACTTTTTCCAATTCTTCAGGCCGTCGCGCTGCCAGCGCGAGGTTCATCCCCTGTTTCGCCAAGGCTCGCGCGACGTGAACCCCGATGCCAGCCGAGGCACCGGTGATGAGGGCCGTTCGTCCTTTGAGGTTTCTCATGTGAGGCCGTCTTTCATGGTGAGAAGGTTGAAGGAGTCGTGATGGAGGTGGGGCGGCATCACGCGGCGTCGGAGCGACCTGCCGCGATGATCTCTGCCAACTCGCGAGCGATCTCGCCGTTCAAAGTTGCTTCGAGTTCAATCAGGGTGTCGGCGATATAGGCTCCGTCCATCAAGCGATGGTCGTAGGAGATTGTGACTCGACAATAGCCGCTATCGTCGAGTGGTCCGAAGGTCAGATTGCTCGTCAGGAACGCGGGTGGGTTTTGAATCTCGACCCCCTTCCCTGCCAGCGTCGTCAAGAAGAACGTGCCGACGCGGTTGGCCCGTTTCTTCCCCGCCATGTTGAACGTCCACCAC
>JAYTXB010000563.1:0-3936 GCA_043743205.1 Schlesneria sp. | reverse complement strand
CCAGCGGCCAACACCGGCATGGCGTGGCTCAAGGAGACGCCCGTCGATGTTATCAAGGCTCATCAAGAGTTCCTCGGCGGCAAGCTGCGTGTGGACATCTTCGGCGTGAAAGAAGGGGGCGAGATCAATGGCAAGCTGCACGCACCGCTCCGTCCGGAAGTGCCGACGCTCAAGCCGGGCAGCACGTATCTGCTCGAGTCGGTCGTCCGCACGCTGAAGATGGGACATCCCTTCACGCAGGGAACGGCGGACTCGAACGAGGTCTGGCTCGACGTGACTGTGACTAGTGGCGGGAAGGTCATCGGTCGCAGCGGCGGCATGGATGGTCAGACCTCCGTCGATCCGTGGTCGCACTTCATCAACATCTTCATGCTCGACAAGGACGGTGGCCGGATTGATCGCCGCAACCCGCAAGACATTTTCGTGGCCCTCTACAACAACCAGATTCCTCCCGGTGCGGCGGCAACGGTTCACTACAGTCTGCCGATCCCGGCCGATATCACTGGACCGGTGACCGTCGAACTCAAACTTCAGTACCGCAAGTTCGACAAGATTTTCACCGACTTCTTCACGAACAAAGCCAAGCCGGGAGACAAGCCGATTCGAGGCCACACGCCGGGCCAGCCGTACCTCAACGAGCTGCCGATCACCACGCTGGCCTCCGACAAAATCACGTTCCCCGTTGAGGGAAGCGATGTGAAGGTCGAGAACTCGAAGGTCGAGTTCCCCGTCTGGCAGCGCTGGAACGACTACGGCATCGGCCTCCATCTGAAGGGGAAGGCCGAGATGCGTCAGGCGGAAGACGCCTTCAAGCAACTCGAAGCCTTGACCGCTGCGAAGCGTTACGACGGGCCGCTGAATCTCGCGCGAGTCTATCTCGACGAGGGACGGCTCGACGACGCGACGGCCGCCATCGGGCGAGCCAGCGAGTACACCGAGCCACCCGCTCCCGCGTGGACCATCGCGTGGCTGAGCGGTCGCATCAACCTCCAACAAGGCCGATTGGAAGAGGCTGAAACCAACTTCCGTTCGGTCCTCAGTGACACCGACAAGGCGATGCGTGATCGAGGCTTCGACTTCAGCCTCGACTATGAAGTGGTGAACCTGCTCGGCCAAACGCTCTACGAACGAGCCAAGCAAGTCCGCGACCCGGACCTCAAACTGCAACGCGAAGAAATCCTGCGACAGGCCGTTTCGCAGTATCAGAAGACGCTGCGATTGGACTCCGAAAACGTGACCGCGCATTACGGCCTCAGCCAGCTCTATCAGGAACTCGGCGACGCCAAGCTCGCGGCGCATCACCAAAAAGAACACGCCAAATACAAACCGGACGACAACGCCCGCGATGTAGCTCACGAAAAGGCCAAGGTCAAATACCCCGCCGCCGCCAAAGCGTCGGAGCCGCTTGTGATCTATCCACTTTCGAGACCCGGAGCACCTGGCCTGTCGGTCGTTCAACAACCGCAGGGCGATCAACCGGTGAAGTCGGGCGATGATTGACCGTCTTGTCCCCTCTCCACCGTCCTCGGGGGAAAGGGCGAGGGGCAAAAGTCAAAAACGTACGCCGACATTGCCCGTTTCAACGGAAAGTTAGTGATCGATGGCACAAGGACGCCTCAAACGCGAGACGCGATTGTTTCGACGTGCCTATCGTTACATCAGATGTCGCAACCGCCGCCGACTGTTCGATCTGCTCACTCGCCACCCCGAGTTGCTTCATTTGTCTGATGAGCGGCGAACGCTGCTGTACGGAGCTTGTGAGTGGCGCGAATACGACTACGAAATTGTCGAATGGATGTTGAAGCATGGAGCCGACCCAGATCAGGTGGAAGTCGGGGAAAACACGCTGTTGATTCACGCGGCCTTTCTCAACGATGTTCGACTTGCCCGCCTGCTACTCGATTCTGGGGCCGACATTGAGAAATCAAATTTCATGTTGGAGACTCCACTCGGTTACGCCTGCGGCTGGAACGCCCTCGATGTCGTACGCCTGCTGTGTGAACGAGGAGCCGATGTGAATGGCACGGAAGACTGGGGAAACTCGTATCTCTGGGCAGTCCAATGTGCAAAACAGACGGAGATTGAAAGCATCCTCGTTGCATATGGTGCAAAAGTGATTCACGAAGAACCAAAATTGAAAGTCGAAATCGAAGAGGAATCAGTGACATGAATCAGCCGCAGGGTGAAGAAGAAAAAGATGACGCGATCGTGGGGCAAGCGTTTGTGTGGTCGGGGAGTTTGTTGCTCCTCCTCGTGGCGGCCGGGGTGGGGATCGCGCTGTGGGCGCGAAGCCAGAAACTACCGGTGGTCGAGCAGAAGACGATCCTCGACAAACCACAAGTTCGTGTCGCGCCGGTGGTCGAAGTCCCCGCGATGCCGTTCACCGACATCACCGAGTCCGCAGGCATCCGTTTCATCCACGAGAACGGGGCGACCAACGAAAAATTGCTGCCGGAGACGATGGGGGGCGGGTGTGCGTTTCTCGATTACGACGGCGATGGCGATCAGGACATTTTGTTTGTGAACTCCTGCCGCTGGGCGTGGGATGAGCGACCGGTTGAAGCCAAGCCGACGATGGCTCTCTATCGCAACGACGGGGACTGCAAGTTTGTCGAGGTCACGAAGGAGGTCGGTCTCGACGTGACGTTCTACGGTCAGGGTGTGGCCGTTGGTGACTACGATGGTGACGGCGATGTCGATCTGTTCGTCTCCTCCGTCGGGCCGAATGTGGCTGAGGGAGTGAAGCTGAGGACCGAGCAAGGGACCGGCTCGAACAGGTTGTTTCGGAATGAGGGTGGCAAGTTCGTCGATGCCACGGCAGACGTGGGTGTCGCTGGTTGCGAGGATGATTGGAGTACGAGTTGCGGGTTCCTCGATTACGACAACGACGGAGACCTCGATCTGTTCGTGGCCAACTATGTGAAGTGGACGCGCGCGTTCGACAAGTCGCAACCGTTCACGCTAACCGGCGGCGACCGAGCCTATGGCCGACCTCAAGACTTTCCAGGCACGTTCCCGTACCTCTATCGCAACGACGGCGGCGGGAAGTTCACCGAGGTTGGCAAGTCGGCCGGTCTGCACGTCACCAATCCGCATCGCAAAGAAATCGCGGCGGGCAAATCACTCGGCGTGACGTTCGCCGACTTCGACAACGATGGCTGGCTCGACATCGCCGTCGCCAACGACACCGTGCAGAACTTCCTGTTTCGCAACGAGGGGAACGGGACGTTTGCCGAAGAGGCGATCCTGCGAAACATCGCGTTCGACCAGCAGGGACAGGCGCGCGGCGCGATGGGGATTGATGCCGCTCGCATCCGCGACGGCCAGGCGATGGCGATCGCCATCGGCAACTTCGCCAATGAGATGACCGCGTTCTATGTGGCTCAGGGAGACTCGATGCAGTTCACCGACGAAGCGATCGCGACGGGGATCGGGCCTCAGTCGCGCATCGAGCTCAAGTTCGGCACGCTCTTCGTGGACGTGGACCTTGATGGGCGTCTCGACATCGTGTCGGCGAACGGCCATTTGGAAAATGAAATCAATAAGGTGCAGGCGAGCCAAACTTACGAGCAGTCTCCCCACTTCTTCTGGAACTGCGGCCCCGCCTCGAAAACCGAGTTCTGCCCGGTCCCGAAAGAGAAATGTGGCGAAGACTATCTCAAGCGGATGGTCGGTCGCGGTGCAGCGACCGCCGACATTGATGGCGACGGAGACCTCGACCTGCTCTTCGCCGCCACCGGCTCCGCACCGAGACTTCTTCGCAACGATCAACAACTCGGCCACCACTGGTTGCGAGTCGATGTCACCGGTGCGAAGGGACAGCGCAGTGCCATCGGCGCGAAGGTCGAAGTTGAAACGGACACCGGCAAGTTCACCAGCCAAGTGATGCCGACACGCGGCTATCTCTCGCAGAGTGAATCGAGTGCGCTACTCGGC
>JAYTXB010000562.1:0-6964 GCA_043743205.1 Schlesneria sp. | reverse complement strand
TTTGTTTCGGCCAAGGTAAAGTTTTTCAATGAGTTCACGCCGGATGGAACGGGCTGCAGAAGCCATTCGTGAAGTTGTCAGCACCACTGTGCTGTTTGGTATCCGAGACCCACGAGTCAAAAACGTGACGGTACTCGGAGCAGAGGTCACTCAAGATCTCAGAGCGGCAAAAATTTTTGTCACGATCATGGGGGATGCCAAAGCGCAATCGCTGGCGATGCATGGATTGAACTCGGCGCGAGGCTTCATTCAATCGAAAGTTGCAGACCGGTTGCAAACCAAGCACACGCCGGTGATCAGTTTTGTGCTCGACCCTTCCGTAAAGAAGAGCATCGAAATTTCGCGGGCACTTCAGGGACTTGTCAAGGGGACATCCACCGCCGAGGAAAGTGCGAACGAGTCCGCAGAACAAGCTGACTTTCAAGAGTCAGAATCGGACCATGACGGGGAATTGTTGTCCGGTGAGCCCTTGAATGCGCCGGATAATTCCGATCAACCAGCGTCAGTTCCGCATACCGGTCCTAATGAATAATCGCTTCCGCCCGCTGTGAGGATAGAAAGACAAATATGGTTGCTGCATCGCGTGCCAAGACATCGGATCGCGCGGCGATCCTTAAGAAGCTGCTTCCCGCGATTAAGAAACAGTACAAGGTTGTCATCCCCAAGCACGACCGCCCCGTGCTGGAGACGATTCTGTTTGCGATCTGCCTCGAAGACGCAACCGTTCTCGACGCCGAGCAGTGTTACGCCAAGCTGTTCGCGGAGTTCCCTGACCTGAACGAAATTCGCGTCAGTTCGGTAACAGAAATCGAGAGAGCATTCATCGGGCAGACAAACTCGGAATGGAGAGCGTTTCGAGTACGAAGCGTACTCCAATATGTGTTTGAAAAGTCGTTCGCATTCGAGTTTGAGAGCCTTCGCAAAAAGACTCTGGAGTTGGCGACGAAGCAGTTGGCGAAGATCAAACATCTCTCGACGTTTGTACGCAATTATACACTTCAAGCCGTGATCGGGGCGCACCTCATCCCGATCGACCCGGCGATGGGGCGGTGTCTGGTCTGGTTGGGGTTGGTTCCGCCCAACCAAGACATCGAACAAATGGGAGAGACCCTGAAAGCCGTGGTCCGCAAGTCGGACCTACAGGTGTTTTGCTTTTCCATCCGCTGCCTTTCCACTGACAAGTCGGTGTTGGATGAGTTCGATCCCACCAAGTTTCCTGTCTCCGAAGAGGGGCATGATGGTTCTGCCGTGACCGACCGTTTGGTTGCGCTCTACAAATCCGGGGCCTCTCGCACGCGAGCCAAGAATGTGGCCGTCAAACTGGAGTTGGCAAAGAAGGAGGAGGCGAAGGCCGCGAAGGAAGAGGCGAAGGCTGCGAAGACAAAGCCTGCTCCTGAAAAAACTACCGCAATTAAGAAGGCTGCCCCCAAAAAGGCCGCTTCAGCCATGCCTGCCGTGAAGAAGGCAGTCAAAAAGTCCAAGTAGCTCAAGTGCAACGGTGCTTGCAAAACGAATGCGGAATCTTCTTCATGTCAGAAAAAGCGAGATCGTCCGCGTGCGGCCCGCCTGCTCACCGTCGTCTGGGTACGTGAAAGCCGTGACTTCGGTGAGGCGATTTCATCGTTTTGCTGATCAGTCGTCTGCGAGGCGTTGGTGAATGTAACAGCGTTCCTTCTCGACCTTGGCGTTACTACAATTGCGGGCGAGAATGAACAGCGGCGGTGGCAAAGGCTCCACGAAGCCTGCAGTCACCACCGTAGAATTGGTCTCGGTTGAACAGGGGTTCCGAAGGGAGATCGGATCGTGATCAGCGTTGTTACGCGACGAAACCAGTGTCTCGCGGTTTTGCTGTTGTGGGTATTTGCGTGGGCGATGCCGATCACGTGGGCTGATGAGCCTGCGGCTGTCACGAATGCTCCTCTCGCACCAGCCTTAAAGCGAGGGTACTCGCTTCAAGAAACCGACGATCCCGCCTTCCCTTTGAGGCCGACGCGACCGTTGTCGGCGGCGGGACAAACCCGGAACGATGCCGTCTCATGGTTCATGGCCGGACGCTTGCTGGAAACTCGCAACGAATCGACCAAGGCACTTGCCGCCTATCGCAAAGCAGTGGCAATTGATCCGACCGTGATCGAAGTCTATCGTCACCTCGTCCCGCTTGAGTTCCGTCTCGACCAAGTGGAGGCAGCCGTTCGTTCCGCGACGAAGGCAGTTGAACTCGACCCCAACGAATACGAGTTGCTGCAGATGCTCGCCGCGCAGGCCGCGATCTCGGGCAAGTTGCCAGACGCGATCAAGTTTCTTGAGCAGGCGATCAACTCTCCGAGGATCGTTCGTGAGTCCGTCGAGAATGTGATGCTCAACAAGAGCCTCGGTATTCTCTATTCGGCGACGGGACAAACTGACAAGGCGGCGGACAGTTATGAAGTCATCTTCGACGCGCTCACCAAGCCGGAGAAATACAAGCTGGACTTGCGTGCCAAGGCAAAATTGCTGGCCGATGCACAGACGAGTTACGAGCGAATTGGGCAAGTGTTCCTCGATGCCAAGCGGATCGAACTGGCATCGGCAGCATTCGATCTGGCCGCGAAGTCCGGGCGTGTGGGACCGGGCAATCTCAGTTACAACCGCGCTCGCGTGCTACTGCTGTCAGACAAGGCCGATGAGGCGTTGATCGAGTTGCAAAAGTATTTCGACAAGGAGCGGACCTCGAAGGGGCGCGATGCGTACCAACTACTGGCAGACATCCTGCTCAAGCTCAATCGCTCGGACGAATTGATTGCGAAGCTGGAATCACTCGCGGTGAAAGATGCTCACAACATTCCGTTGCAGTACTTCCTCGCCGAACGCTTGGTCACCGCCAACGAGTTGGAGAAAGCTCGATCCATCTATGAGACCGCACTTCAGAACGGGGGCGACGCAAGTGGTTATATCGGGCTGGCTCAGATTTTTCGTAAGCTCCAAAAATCGGACGAGCTGCTCGATCTCCTGGGTCGCTCGCTGACACGACTCGGCCCCGAAGGTTTGGTTCAACTCGAAGAGAAGGTTCTCAAGACTCTGAACGAAGATGAGAAACTGGTCAATGCGCTGATGGCTGCGGGACGGACACAGGCCAAGCAGGAACCATCTCAACTGACGTTCGAGAAATGTTATCTGCTAGCCGGAATCGCGAAAGCCTGTGAGCGAACCGACGACGCAGTCGAGTTCTATCGCCACGCGATCAAGCTCGGAAAAGATCGCGGTCCAGCCCTATACCGTGAGTTCGGCAACGCCCTCATTCAGGGAAAGCGGTACTCCGAAGCTGTGGCATTGTTTCGAGAGGCTCTCAACGATCGCAAGCAGGCCGACAGCAAAGCGGACTTCTACTCGATGCTCTCCCGCGCTCAAGTTCTCGATGGCGATGCTGCTGGTGCGATTGAATCGGTTCGCGAAGCCCTTAAGCTCGAACCGAATGATTTGGGCCACCTGTTCGATGAAGCATGGATTTACAGCCACTCTCGCCAATGGGATCAAGCTATCCCGCGTTTCGAGAAGTTGCTGGCGGACAATGCGGACAACAAGCGTGCCCAACGACTATTCCACTTCAGCCTCTCGAATATCTATGTCCAGAAAGGTGAGATTCGAAAGGGCGAGGAAATTTTGGAAATGGTCTACGTGTCCGATCCAGATGACACGCAGCTCAACAACGATTTGGGCTACTTATGGGCCGATCAAGATAAGAATCTCGACAAGGCCGAGTTGATGGTTCGGAAGGCCCTCGCTGCAGAACCCGACAATGGTGCTTACCTTGACAGCCTCGGGTGGGTTTTGTTCAAGCTCGGCAAGTACGAGGAAGCGATCGGCCCGCTCGAACTGGCGGTCAAGAAAAACACGGGAGGCGATGCCACGCTGTGGGACCATTTGGCCGACGTTCAACTGAAGCGGATGCAGCTCGATAAGGCACTCGCCGCGTGGCAAAAAGCACTGCACTCAGCCGAGACTGACAAGTACCCCGATCAGCAGTTGATCGAACGGCTCAAGGAAAAGCTCAAACAACATGGTCCTCAGCCGAAGCAACTCAAGCCTATATCGCCGGGATCGCCCTGATGACTTCCGACTGAGTCCTCTCGTTCCGCCCTCGCGGTTTTGCTTCGTCACAAGTTTCTTGTTTGAGGTTTCGAGTTTACGCCATGGCAGGTCACTCCCACTGGGCCAACATTTCCTTCAAAAAGGGAATCGTCGATAAGAAACGGGGCAAGCTGTTTGGCAAGCTGGCCCGCTACATCATCGTCGCGGCGCGGCGTGGTGGTGGTGATCCGGCCGCGAATCTCGCCCTTCGATACGCTATCGATCGGGCCAAGAAAGCGTCGATGCCGAACGACACCATCGAGCGAGCAATTAAAAAGGGAACGGGCGAACTCGAAACGGAAACCTACGACGAGGTTCTGTACGAAGGCTATGGTTCGCACGGCGTGGCGATCTTGTGTGAGATTCTCACCGAAAATCGGAACCGCACGGCAGGCGAAGTTCGCAAGTTGTTCGAGGTCAACGGTGGGAATCTCGGCAGCACCGGCTGCGTGGCGTGGATGTTTGAACGCAAGGGTGTGTTCGTGGTGTCATCGAAGCATGCCTCCGAAGAGCGCCTGTTTGAAGTCGCGTTGGAAGCGGGCGCGGCGGATGTCAAGCAGATCGGCGACATGTTTGAAGTGCTCTGTGAGGTCGATGCTTTTCAATCGGTGATCGCAGCATTGGAAGCGGCCTCAATCCCGGCAGAGTCAGCGGAACTGAGTCGTATCGCAGCAAATACGGTTGACCTCGATGCCGACGCCGCGCGTTCGATTCTCAAGCTGATGGAACTGCTTCAAGACCACGACGACATCCAAAACGTCTACGCCAACTTCAACATCCCCGATGATGTGATGGAGCAGATCGCGGCCGAGTCGTGAGTCGGAGTTCGTCTTTCAACCGGGGTTCTCCGATGGCGCGTCAAAAGGTGATCGAAGGTGCTGCGGCGTCAGGTGGCGGCAAGCAACCGCCGCCTGATCGTCCGGAAGGGCACTTCAATCCCGATGACGAACGCTTTGATGACGAGTTGCGACCGCAAAAGCTGAGTGAGGTCGTTGGACAGAAGAAAGTCGTCGATCGGTTGAAGATCGTGCTCGACGCGACACTCAAACGGAAAGAGCCGCTGTCGCACATCCTTTTCGATGGACCACCTGGGCTTGGAAAAACGACGCTGGCAATGACGCTCGCCAAGGAAATGGGGACCGAGTGCCAGATCACTTCCGGCCCGGCACTCATGGCTCCGAAAGACCTGCTCTCGTACCTCACCAATGCCAGTTACGGGTCTGTCCTGTTTATCGATGAGATTCATCGGCTACCGCCTGCGGTCGAAGAGTTCATCTATCCGGTGATGGAAGACTTTCGCGTTGATATCGTGTTGGGCGAAGGAATGAATGCCCGCACGATCAATATGAAACTGAAACCCTTCACGGTGATCGGTGCCACCACACGGAGCGGCATGTTGACCGCGCCGCTCCGCGACCGCTTCGTGCATCGCGAACATCTCGACTTTTACGATGTGTCCGAGCTAACCGAGATCGTTCGCCGCAACGCCCGGAAACTTCGTACCGAGATCGATGAAGATGCCGCGTTGTTGATTGCCGACCGGAGTCGCGGGACGCCTCGCAAAGCCAACAACCTGTTGAGATGGACTCGCGACTTCGCGACGGTACGCGAGCCGAGCGGCAACATTACAAAGCCGATCAGCGAGCGCGCGCTCACAATGCTCGAAGTCGATGCCGTCGGTCTGGAGTCCCAAGACCGGCGATACCTCTCGACACTGGTCACGGTCTTCAGCGGCGGCCCGGCGGGACTTTCGGCCATCGGCCACACGATGAACGTCCCCCCCGACACGCTCGAAGATGAAGTCGAACCCTTCCTGCTGAGGCTCGGCTTCATTCAGCGCACGCCACGCGGTCGAACGATCACTGCGGCGGGACTCCATCATCTCGGACTCGATGCATCTGGCTCGAAAGTACCTCCCAAAACCACAGAATAAGGCGAGTAATTCTGAATGAGGCTGCACTCAATTCTTTAAAACCTTTGTGGGTTAACAGTCGCTCGCTTTGCCGCGTGCAAATGAAAGAGACAGCCTCAATGCCTCTCGCTTCTTGGCAATCGCGGCGTTCAGCCTCTTCTACACTTTGGCTTCTCGATCATAGCTGCTAAGCGTCGCCTGCGCGTAGGTTGAGCGTGCCGAGCCGGTGGGCTTGGTTTTGGGTTGTTCTGGTTGGCGTGAGATGAGTCGGCTAGCCAGGTTTGAGATTGAGGACGGGTCACGACGTGTTGAGGGCAGGGGTGGCCATGACCGCGAACAGGAGTGGTTGTTGTTTTTCATCGAGGCCGATGAGGGACTGGGCCTAGTCGATGAAGTTGCAACCGTGTTTGCGGCAGGTGCGGGCGATGCGCTTCAGTTTGGCGAACGCTTCGGCTCCCTGTTTGGTGCGGTTGACGCCGTCATCGGCGCGCGTGGCGGCAACGCTGCGAATGGCACGTTCACCGAGGTTGTTGCCGGGAGGCACGTCGCTGCGTTCCAGAAACAACAGCAGGTCGAAGCGATGTTTGACCAGACGCTTGTTGATCCGCGCGCAGCCCTTCTCTTTCGGACGCGTGAACACGAGCGTATCCAGGCGGTTGTTGATCGACGTGCGCGCGGCTGAGAACGCCGCCTCGGTCAGGGTGCCTCGTTCGCGTCCCAGCGCGATGGCGTCTTGCAGCAGTGTCATCAGCGGCTGAATGTAATCCGCCTTCGCGGCGAACGACACGTCGTCTCGTAGCGTGTGGAGTTCGCGCAGCAGAGGCACGAGGCACTTCTGCTTCAAACTGAGGTGCTGTCGATTTCACGGACAGTCGAACTCCTTAATTTCGGATTGGTTGGCGGAGTTCGAATTGGTGGGGTGAGAGGTATCCGAGGGCGGAGTGT
>JAYTXB010000561.1:0-5970 GCA_043743205.1 Schlesneria sp. | reverse complement strand
TACAGCGGCACCGCCAGCACACAGAACGGCGCGAGGATCACGTGTTGGTTGCGATCACTTGGCGAGTAGAACGTTCCCAACACCGTCATGCTCGCGATGGTAAAGCCGAGGAAATAACTGCCCGAATCGCCCATGAAGATGCGCGCAGGCGACCAGTTGTGACAGAGGAACCCGACCAACGATCCCGCCACGATCAGGAAGAACCCGCCCACCAGCCAGCGCGGATCGCCCGGCTTCGTCAGCATCATCACGGCGAAGACCGTGCTAACGATCAGCGCGATCCCGCCCGAGAGGCCGTCCATGTTGTCGAGGAAGTTGAACGAGTTCACCAGTACGACGAACCAACAGATTGACAGCAACACGCCGATCCACGGGTTGCTAATGAAGATGGTCGCTCTGACGCCCGAGAGGACCACGGCGGCGGAGACTCCCAATTGAATGGCCAGCCGCGGCTTCCACGGGAGCGGTCGCCAATCGTCGATCAATCCCATCAGGGCGAGCAACGTCGCGGCACCCAACACGCCCCACAATTCCTTCGCGCGAAAGGCCGCTCCCGCCAGATGCTCTCGCAGTTCCAGCGGCAACCATCTCGGAGGGTTCGCTTGCCAGATGAGGACCAACACTTGAGCAACCAGCAGCGGCAAGATGACTCCCGCCCAGATGCCGACCCCGCCACCGAGCGGTGTCGGCACGAGATGAACTTTGCGTGCCGCTGGCTTGTCGATCAAACCGACTCGTGGCGCGATCAACCGCATTAGGCCCGTCGTCAGAAACGACACCCAGAACGCGGGGAGCAGGCAACCCAGAATAAAAAACCACATGGAGCAAGCCGCCTCATTCCCCAATCAAACTCATCGTGACTCAACCGACACAGTTCAGTTCTTCTTCGTCTTCGCTTCTGGCTTCGGGTCGTCCGGGTCTTGGAAATGTTTTCTCAGTCGAACCAATTCCGTCTCCAATTCCTTGCGAGCCTCGGCGTAGGCCGGATCGTTGTAGACGTTCTTCGTGTCGAGTGGATCGGTCTGCATGTCGAACAGTTCCCAGTCGCCAAGATGATAGTAGTGGAGCAGTTTGTAACGAGCGGTCTTCACCCCGTAGTGGCGATGGACATCGTGCGCGCCAGGGAACTCGTAGTAGTGGTAGTACAGGCTCTTTCGCCAATCGGTCGGCGTCTTCCCTTCGAGCAGCGGGACGAGGCTCTGCCCCTGCATCGCAGCGTCCGCCTCTACGCCCGCTGCGGCGAGAAACGTTTGCGCGAAGTCGAGATTTGAGACCAGATCGCCATTCACCGAACCGGGTTTAGTCTTGCCGGGCCACTTCACAAGGAAGGGCGTTCGATAACACGGTTCGTACATGAACCGCTTATCGAACCAACCGTGATCACCGAGGAAAAAACCCTGATCCGAAGCGTAAACCACAATCGTGTTGTCAGCCTGTCCCGACTTCTCCAGCCAGTCGAGCAACCGTCCGACTTGGTCATCGACCGCCGCAACGCATCGCAGATAGTCCTTGATGTACCGCTGGTACTTCCACCGCACGAGTTCCTTCCCGGTGAGCTTGGCCGCTTGAAATGCCGCGTTCTCGGCGTCGTAGGCTTTGTGCCATGCGGCCAATTGCTCCGGCGTGAGATTCTTCGGAGGAGTCAGTTTCAGATCGAGCGGGGTCATGTCCTTTTCGATGCTCAGCGTCTGCAATTGTGCGGCTTGCCCAAGTTGCGCGTGATCGAGAAACAACGTCGGCGGCTCGGGGATCGTCTCGTCTTTGTAGAGATCAAAATACTTTGGCCCTGGCTGCCATTCGCGGTGCGGAGCCTTGTGCTGACACATCATCAGGAACGGCTTCGTCGGATCTCGCTTCTTGTCGAGCCACTCCATCGCCAGGTCGCCGATAATCTCGGTCGTGTAACCTTCTCGCTTCACTCGCACTCCGTTCGCGATCATCGGCGGGTTGTAGTACGGACCTTGCCCGACCAGGATGTCCCAGTGATCGAAGCCGGTCGGATCGGTCTCCAAGTGCCACTTGCCGATGACCGCCGTCTGATAGCCCTCCTTTTGGAGCAGCTTCGGAAACGTCACTTGGCTCCCATCGAACTTGTCTCCATTCTGGCGGAAACCATTCAGGTGCGAATGCTTGCCTGTGAGGATCGTCGCGCGACTCGGCCCGCACAACGAATTGGTGACATAGCACCGATCAAACCTCATTCCACCAGCGGCGATCCGATCCAACTGCGGCGTCCGGTTGATCTTCGATCCGTAGCAGCTCATCGAGTGCGCGGCGTGATCGTCGGTGAAGAGGAACAAAATGTTCGGCGGCTGCGCGGCGAATGCGACCGTCACTCGAAACAGGATCACCGCGAGCAGCCCCAGCCCACTTGCAAGCCGACACACAAAACTTCCACGCAACATGATCGAGCTTCCGGAGTAAGGAACGACGGGCAATCCCAAGTCGATCTGTCGAGCGTGCGACCGCGACTCGGTCGCCACTCCTCAAATCAACGCGGCGGCGTATTGTGAGGCCGCGACGGAGAACTTCAACCAACTCCCCGAGATACCGCCGGACATGAGTCAGCGGCGGTGACCGAACTCGCCCTTTCCAATCTCATGGCTGAGCAAGTGACCACTGCTCACAGCCAAATACTCCGTCCGCTGATTCAATCTGCCGCCGTCTTGGCCTTTCTTGCTGAACCGATTGTCAATCTGACATTCGGTCCGAGCGAACCACTCGGGGCTTGACGTGTCCTAAGTCGCGTCTATCGTTAGCCATGAGACAGCGGACCAAGAATGTCGAGCCTTCGGCATGGCCTCTGCTTCCAATTGGGAGCGTGTCTGGCAGATAAGTTGCTGGGCCGCCGGTCCAGTAGCACGATCTGGCCGACACCACTGCGAAGTCTTCACCTGTGATGTTTTCAATCGAGAGGGAGGCGATCATGTCCACTGAGAACTCTGAAACGCACCTGACAGCCAGTTCCGCCACCGCAGAGGCCGCGCCGTTCAATCCGCAACGCGTCGTCCGCCGCCTCGCCGCCGCCGAAGGTTATCTGGAAATCGGTCTGCCTGCGTATGCCTTGGCCGAGCTAAACCGTGTTGCCGAAGCGGGGCCGTTTGAGCCGATCCGACAACTCTTTCGCGGCGAAGCTCTACGTGCTCAGCAGAAGTTTGCCGATGCGATTGGACCGTTGAATCGCGCGGCAGAGATGTTCCCGGCTCCGTTCAATCAGCGCGCACTCGTGGCCCTCAGCCATTGCTACCGTCATGAAGGTCAGGACCGCCTCGCAGATGAAGCGGTTGCCGCTGCGATGCCTGCCAATCTTCCGCCGGGTACAACGCTGCCAACGGATGTCGAGCCGATCTTCCTCATCGGCCTGCCGAATCAGGGGCGGGCCAATTTCAAAAGCGACTCAACGGACTGATTTGAAAAACTTCGCACCATAAAAGGAAAAGGCCCACCTCAATCAGGTGGGCCTTTCTCTTTTATGGCACTCCATCAGTCCCGCTGCGAATTGAAGAGAAAGCTGGTTCTCCGCCAAACGTGTTGATTCTTGTGTTGTGGAACTGATTAGCCCGTTCCGGCTGATCCACGACCAATGGTGTGTCTCCGCCGCCCCTCAACACGAATGGCGGAGAGCCAGAAAGCTTTAGGTCTGCCGCCTCGGCGAAGCCGAGTGCCCGCGACGAGCGACAGCCGCGCCCCCTGATCGGCCAATCGTGCCGGACTTGATGTTGACGGAACGGGCACTTTCTGAGAAATCCCGCCGCCCATTGGCGTCGTCGGCAAATTCAGCCGAACGCGGCGGGCAGGAGAGGAAAAGTCATGGGACGAGTTCTGTTGTTGAGCCTGCTTGCGTTTGGAGTCTTTCACGCGGAGACGGTGGCCGGATTGGGGCCGTTTGACGACGCGGATTCACTCGGCACTGTGGACGGTTCGCTCGCGCCGCGTCTGCAACTTCCAGCCGTCTTCTCACAGAAGCGTTCCAACGCATCGATCCTGCGCGGGCAATCCCCCTCCACATTCGAGACGCCACCGCTTTCTGCTCCCACTGCCGGAGTGATGACTCCGTTCAGCGGCGCCGCGATGCAGGACCCGTTTCTCTATGGGCCCGATCCCGTGCTGGGTGGTCCTACTGGCGGAACCGTCCTTTCGGGAGTGAATGGCCCGCAGCCCTATCGCCTCGGGTTCACTCCTCGCTTCGACTATACATTCCTGCCAAGTTCCTCCACGAAGCATCCTGACGTAGGGACGTTTGAGTCACACAACTTCGATTTTGAATTGGCCTACACGACGCCCGTTGCGTCCAATTGGGTCTTGACGAGTACTCCGCAAGTCGGTGCTCGCCTGTGGAACGGGGCTGCGGTGGCCAATAACCTCCCGAATGAACTGTATCGCATCGGCTGGGACCTGACGTTGGCGGCTCCGGTGGCCGGTCCTTGGAGTGTGCAGTTCAATTTTAATCCGTCGATCAACTCAGACTTTCAAGAAGGACTGGGCAGCGAGGCTCTGAACTTGGACGGCAACGCGATGCTGTTCTATCGAGCGTCACCGCAGTGGATGTTCGTGATGGGAGCGGGCTATTGGGATCGCGTCGATGGCATGGTGATCCCTTATGCAGGCGTCGTCTGGAATCCAAACGATCGCTGGGAACTGCGACTGCTCGCACCGAAGGCTCGCGTCAGCTACTTCCTCGGAAATTATGGGCAAGCTTCGCACTGGATCTATGCGACTGGCGAGTACCACGCCGAGTCGTACCAGATCGCAATGCCGGGACTCGGCTCCCGCGAACAAATCCAGATTCGCGATTGGCGTGTTGGGATCGGTCTGCGCAGCGATCACGGTTGGTACGACAAGTCGATCGAGGCGGGATACGTTTTCAACCGCGATGTCGATTTCCTGCGCGGGACACCGGGTTTTGAGATCAAAGACAACTTCATGGTGCGTCTAACGATGCGGTTCTGAGTGGCAGAAAGCGGAAGTTATTCCACGCAAAACTCTGGCGGATGGGCACTCTGGCCCGTCCGGTTTTCTCGTGCTTCACCCTCGGAAGCAGAAGTTCAGGACGGGCCAGAGTGCCGATTCTCCAAGTCGAATTGCGACGAACAATCAAGAAGGAACAACACCGTGGCTGATGGAGCGCTGGCAGTGATTTTGGCGGCGGGCAAGAGCACTCGCATGAAGTCGGCTTTGCCGAAAGTGCTGCACGAGGTGTGTGGTCGTCCGATGATCGAGTACGTCCTCGATGCGGCGCGTGCGGCGGGAGTCAAGCGCATCGTGGCTGTCGTCGGGCATCGTGCCGAGTTGGTGCAGGCGCAGTTGGCTCAATACGGCGACGTGGAGTTCGCCTTGCAGAGCGAGCAAAAGGGGACCGGCCACGCGGTGATGATGTGTCGCGAGCAGTTAGCTTCGCATCATGGCTCGGTCCTCGTCCTTGCCGGGGACACGCCGCTGCTGAAGAGCGAATCGTTGACGGCGCTGCTCAAGACTCAAGTCGAGACGAACGCAGCGGCGGTCATCGGCACGACGGACACGGAAGCCAATCAGGGATTGGGACGCATCGTCCGCGATGGCCTCGGTCGCTTCGAGCGGATCGTGGAGGAACGCGATGCGACCGACGAGCAGCGTCGCATTTGCGAGATCAACACCGGTTGCTATGCCTTCGATTCGCCGTCGCTGCTCAGCGCACTCGATCGCATTCGGCCCGACAACAATCAGGCCGAGTATTATCTGACCGACTGTCCGCTCGTGCTGAAGCGCGACGGCAAGACGGTCTCTGCGGCCAACGTCTTCACCGTGGCGGAAGCGATGGGAGTCAACACGCGATCGCAGTTGTCCGACGTGACGCGCTCGATCCAGCAGACGACCAACGCCAGGCTAATGGCCTCGGGAGTGACGATCGTCGCTCCAGAAGTCACCTTCATCGACCCGCGCGCTCAAATCGGAACGGACACCGTGATCCTGCCGTTCACGTACATTCACGGT
>JAYTXB010000560.1:0-4081 GCA_043743205.1 Schlesneria sp. | reverse complement strand
ATGGCGTGTCGCCTACTTCGTTGCCTGCTTGATCCCGCCAATCTTTTCGATGGGCTGCGGCACAACGCGCATGTCCGACACGCTGCGCACCGGCACCGAGCAAGTGCTGATCTCGACTGCGATCGACCGGTCGATCAACGACATGGATTTCTCCCTGCTGGAGGGGAAGGATGTTTACTTCGATCCGCAGTATTTGAAGGGAGCGTCTGATGAGGGCTACATCGTGAGTTCGATTCGTCAGAAGTTGTTGGCGGCGGGCGTGTACCTGAAGAGCAACCGCGAGCAGGCGACGTATGTGGTGGAGGCTCGCGCCGGGGCCGTCGGGACCAATCGTCAGGACGTGTTGCTGGGCGTACCACAAGTCAACCTGCCATCGTCGGCGGTCATGACTGGAGTTCCGTCGGTCATTCCCGAGATTCCGCTGGCCAAGAGTACTCATCAACGCGGCGTCGCGAAGCTGGCTGCGTTTGCCTACAACCAAGTCACCGGGCAAGCGGTGTGGCAGTCGGGAACATACCCCATCACTGCCGATTCACGAGACACGTGGGTCCTCGGCACGGGACCGTTCCAGAGAGGCACGATCTATGACGGAACGAACTTCGCGGGTCAGCGCGTGATGTGGCCTGCGGGGAGAGGTTCCAAAGTAGAGTCGCGACCTCCCGCACCCGGCCTGTCGGTGACGGCCTCTTCGATGTTCGGTGAAACACCCGGTGTTGTGCCTCCCTCACCGCCCGCCGCATTCAGTCAAAAGTCGCTGGGACATTCGATCAGCCCCGCCTCGTTCACGCCCGCAGTTCCGCCCAGTCTTCCACAACCGGGACGCATCCCCGTGGTGACTCCGCCGACTTCGACGACCAGCGCGGGCAACTCTGGGTTCTCATCGAACACGTTCGGCAACGCAACGGCCCCCGATCCCAAGCTCGGCACGGGAGGCAGTGCCGCTGCGGCGGGGCTGATGATGCTGGGCAACAGCCCGCGAGAGTGAGGCGCGGCGACTCCGTTCGAGCCGCGCGAGGAACAATGGTCGAGCATTCCTGTCCCAAAATCGGCCGAAGATCGCGGTGCGACTGACGAGTGCATCGGCATCGCCAGCCGATCTTGACCGAAAAATGGGATTCTCCTAAAAACCCGCCCGCTTCGACCCCGAGCCGTTCGGCCATCGGTGGAAGCTGCTGGTTCTCCACTCCCCACCACATTTCGTTCGACGGCACTCGCCCTCACTTTCAGGTAGGAAGACGCACATGGTCCGTACTTCGTTTGGCTCGGCCTCGTTCTGGGGCGGTCTGGCGCTGCTGGCTGCGGCGAACACCGCTTCGGCTCAATGGATGCCGTTCAGCGGTAACAACTGCGGTTGCAACACGCGACCGACGCTCTTCGGCCCTCCGCCGGTGGCATTTCAATCGGCCAGTTCGTCGTGTTGCTCGGCCGCGATGCCGTTCCAGCGGACGGCGATGGCTTCCGAATCGGTGCAGTGTGGTCAGCCGATCTCCTGCACCATCGAGCAGCCGGTGCAAGTGCGACAGATGGTGCAAGCCGTCCGTGTCGAGTCTCTGCAACCGGTCGTGCATCCGGTCTACGACACCGTGCAAGTCACCGATTACCAACCGGTGAGACAGAAGGTGCAGAAGCCGATCTATGAGACCAAGTACGTCGATCAGCCTGTCACCGTAATGCAATCTGTCACGCAGCAACGCACGGTCAACGTGCCGACGGTCGAATACCAAGCCGTCACTGAATATAAAAAAGTGCAGAAGCAGGTCGGCTACTGGGTCACCAAGAACGAAGCGACGGGCAAGATTAGTCCGTGTCAGTACGACAACCGTCAGACGATGCTTGGTGCGGTGAATCGCGCGGGCTATCAAATGCGGACCGCGTTCACGCCACAATCCAAAACGACGCGGCAATTCATTCCTCAGACGATGACGTGTACGGTCCCCTGCACGAAGAAGGTGGCTGTGCAAGGGATGAAGCAAGTGACGTACAACGTGACTTCGATGGTGCCGACCCAGACGACCCGCAAAGTGGCCTATAACACGGTGCGTCATGTCGAAGAGGAGATCACGGTGATGAAGCCCGTCACGGTGACGAAGACGATGCAGGTGGGAACTCGCATCAGCTACGCTCCCGTTGGCAGTGGAGCGGGCGGCGGACAGACGGCGTTGCAACCGACTCCCGATCCGCGCGCTTCCGCGAAGAATCCGGATGGGACTCCGAAGCGAACGGCTGATGGTAAGCCACTGGATGGCTTCTCGCCGGGTTTGGCTCCCGATGACTTCAACAACCGCAACGGCGGCGTCCCAATCAGGAAGAGTTCCTACCCAACACCGCTCGATCAGGATGAAGTCGATCACGGTCATTTGACCGAGACAACCGTTCCGGCCCGTCAGGCGGCTCCGGCTCGATCGACCTTCAATGCGCCGAGTGTCGTGCGTGTCAGCCAGTGGGTCGCGCGGACACCACTGCCAAGTACTCCTTCGGCACCCGGCAAGCCCGGTGCGATGTCGCTCGCCGGAAACGTCCCTTGATTCGCGTGACGCTGGTCACAATCAAAACATCCGAAGTCTCGCAGACTTCGGATGTTTGTCGCGACCGCGACACCTCTCCTGATCCAATTGAATGACGAAACACGACGCTCACCTGATTGGTGGGCGTCATTTTTTTTCAGGGGTCATTCAGGTCGAACGAGCCTGCCCCCGCCGAACCGGTGTTACAATCTCGCACACGACTGCGAAACCAACGGTGAATCACCGAGGTAGTCTTCGTCGTCTGTCTCGCCAATGGCAACTGAAACGTTGCTTGCTCTGAAACCCACCTGTTCGCGTGAGAAGCTCGAAATGCTGACAACTCTCCCTGCCGTGATGGCCTCGTGTTCGATGTTCCCCCGAGTGATGGATCGTTCGCGATCATCCGCAATCTGCGCGACGTTGAGTCGATCGCTGCGATTCGCGTTCGTGATGGTCGTGGCAGGGAGTTTCCTCATCACCGGAGCCGCATCATCCACGGTGATGGCTCAAAGCGATGCGTCGAACGAAATCGACTATCCGCTGGTCCTCATCAACTCCGCCAGCGTGCAGCGACTTCGAGACAACGCAGGCTTTATGTTTCAAATGGCGCAGCAGCAGAACAAGGTTGATGGCCTCGATCCGTGGATGGAATCAACACTCAAGGATTTGAAGGGGATCGACCGCGATCGGCCGTTCGGGATGATGCTCTACCTCGCTCCCGGTTTGATCGGTACGCCGGTTGGCATCTCATACATCCCCGTCACCAATCTGGATGAGGCTCTCACGACGCTGGCTTACGGAACGGGGACAATCACACCGATTGAGGGCAAGTCGGGACGGCATGAGATCAGTTATGGCGAACGATTCAAAATTAGGACGCTGCAGCGAGGTGGATACCTGTTTTTGGTTGGCCCCGATGGTGCCGAAGATGCTCTCGACCGCAATTTTCCCGATCCTGCCAAGCTCAGTGCGCGGTTGTCGAGTCAGTACGACATCGCCATCTCGCTGCTCATCAAGAGCATCCCACCCGGGATAAAATTGTTGTTCGTCGAGTTCCTCAAGAATCAGTCGCAGGCCGAGTTTCAACAGAAGGATGGCGAACCCGAATCGGCGTATCGCCTGCGTCGTGCCAATGGCGAAAGCTGGCTGGAACTGGTGGATAAAGTCGTCAATCAGGGTGAAGAGTTGACGATCGGCGGTCGCATGGACCCGCAGGAGCGCCGGGCACACATCGACTTTGAAATCGCGGGAACCTCCGACAGCAAGCTCGCCAAATTCTTTCAAGACATGGCGGGGAAGCGAACCTATTTCGGCAACCTGCTCCAGAACCCGGCCACGTTGACGATGTCGATCTCGTGGTTGCTCGATGCCAAGCAGAAGGGTCTCTTCACGCAGTTCTTCGAGGTCGCGAAGAAAGAGATTTCCGAGCGGGCAGATAAGGATGGCGTCGCTGGTGTGTCACCCGTGATCGACCCGATTTTCAAAGCACTGCTCGCGTCAGCGGAAGCCGGTCACATCGATGGCTTCGTCCAACTAACCGGTGAGGAACCGGGAAAATTCGCGTTGATCGGCGGCAC
>JAYTXB010000559.1:0-7129 GCA_043743205.1 Schlesneria sp. | reverse complement strand
GACAGCGGCCCCCGCTTCGGTTGAGTCTCCCGATTCCCAGTTACTGGCGACTCGCACGCCGCGATTGCCGTCGCGCACGGCCTCGGGTGAGTTGGCGATCTCATCTGCCGACCAACGGTTCGTGATGTTCATCGGTGCGACTCGACAATGGGTCATTGATCGAGAACACGAACGAGCCATCGACCTGACGCCGCAACACATAGTGACTGCAACCTTCGCGGATGACGGAAATGCATTCGTCACCGGTAGCCGTGATGGTGCGATCCGAATGTGGAGTGCCCCCGAATTCACCGAGCAACACGCTTGGCAAGGATCGGACAACCCGATCAATTCGGTGGCCATCTCCTCGGATCACAGTTGGGTCGCCAGCGGTGATCAAGCTGGATTTGTGAGAGTCTGGCAGCACAAATCCGGTCACATTGTCCGAGACCTCCCGCGTGAAATGGCTCCCGTCAGCAGCTTGCGTTTCTCACCCAATGGGAGCCGCTTGGCCGTGGCCACGGGAACCGCATCGACCCCCACCGCCGGTCGCATCGTCCTCTGGAACACGGCCGACTGGACCGTGCGGACGGAGATGAATGCGAACCAACCGACCGCCGCCGTGACGTTTGATCCCGAAGGTCTGTCGTTGGTCAGCGGTGATTGGCAAGGACGAGTCGCACGTTGGAATGTGGAGACGGGCGAACTGCTCGGCTACGTCGAGGACCAGCAAGTTGCCGTGGCGGCGGCGACACCCGACACGTCACGGCTGGCCGAAGTCACCGTTCCCGAGTTGCCGCTCGACTTCCTCGTTGGCAATGGCGAACAAGACGAACGAGTGAAGTCGCTCTGGACGCAACTGACGACCCGCGCGTCGCTCTTCCGAGAGCCACTGCGGTCTATAAAGAGGCGGAGCAGCACTGTGTCACCGATGCCGTGATCGGCTCCGAGCGATTCGACGGCCCACTCTTCGTCCGCTCCCGCCGCACTTCTTCTCTGTCACCCTTTTCCGACACTTGTTCCCCGTCATTGGCAAGCTTGATGTCCCGAACTCTCGGCTGGATCACTGAAGAACTGCGAGAGTTGGCATCGCAGGGGCTGCTTCGTCATCGACGCAATGTTCAACCGCTTTCTGCCGGTTGGTGTGACGTGGGTGGTCGGCGCGTGCTCAACTTCGCGTCCAACGACTACCTCAATCTAGCTGGCGATCCGCGCGTGATCGCCGCCGCGACTCAGGCGCTCGCTGAAGCAGGAGTCGGCGCGCGGGCGAGCGCCTTGGTCTGCGGTCGTGGTCCTTGGCATGAGCGGCTTGAACATCGGCTCGCGGAGTTTGAAGGGCAACCTGCCGCGATTCTCTTTCCCACCGGTATGGCGGCGAATGTCGGAACGGTTGCCGCGCTGGCTGGTCCCGGTGACGTGGTCCTGTGCGACCGACTCAACCACGCGAGTCTCGTCGATGGGTGTCGGTTATCCCGCGCGACGCTGCGTATCTATCGCCACGATGACCTGACTGTGGTCGCGCGCGAACTGGCTCAGGCTGTCGCCGCCAAACGCCGTTGGATCGTGACGGACAGTGTTTTCAGCATGGATGGCGATCTCGCGCCGCTTGCGGAGTTATGCGAGTTGGCTCAGCATTTCGAGGCGGGCTTGATCGTGGATGAAGCGCACGGCACGGGTGTTTTTGGAACACACGGGCGAGGTGCCTCCGAGGCGCTCGGCGTCGAAATGCTGATCGATGTGCGCATCGGTACGCTGAGTAAGGCGCTCGGCTCCCTCGGCGGTTTCGTCACGGGATCGCAGGAATTGATCGACTTTCTCTGGAACCGCGCTCGTTCGCAGGTCTATTCCACGGCGCTCCCGCCCGCACTGTGTGCCGCAGCCATCGCCTCGCTCGAAATCATCACGAATGAACCCGAACGCAGAGTTCGTCTTTCCGCCGCCTCGGTTACGTTCCGTCAGATGTTGCTTGAATCGGGGATCATTCCACAGCCCAACTCACGGGGGCCAATCGTCCCCATTCCTCTCAGCGACCCGCAAGCTGCCGTTCGAGTTGCCAATCGACTTCAGGAACAAGGCTTCCTCGTTGGAGCCATTCGTCCTCCCACGGTCCCGCACGGAACCTCACGTCTGCGCATTGTCGTCACGGCGGCTCATAGCGACGACGACTTGAAGCGACTCGCGGCGGCGGTACACGATGCGGTCTCCCGCGATGCCTCCATTCATTGATGGCAGATGAGCTGATCAAAGTGTGTGATCCGCATACCTCATCGATACCTCGCGCGGCCGGGCCTGAGACGATTTCACGTTTGGCCCCGACGCCAACGGCGTCGTTGTGAATGCGAGAGAACCATAGATTGCCCGCACGCCGTTGGCGTTGCGGTTAATCGTCTCACTCAGGACCGTGCGAGGGATAACCCGCGCGATCCGGTGCTCATTTCACAAGGCCGATCTTGAGGGGACGGGTCACGAGCATCGCGACTTTCCGGAAGGCCGGTGACACTTACGATGGAATCCCAAGCAGCAAGATCGCCTTGACCATTTCTCCCTGATCGGGGACAAGTCCGCCGCTCGGCGACCGGAAGGAATTCGGTCGAGTCTGCACGGAGGCATTTGCGGTGGTTCCCACGGTCTCAACATTCCCCGTCGCAGTCAGCCTGCGTCGATTGTTTCCACAGGCGAGCTTCGTTGGCTGCGCTAACATTTGCGTGACTGATGCGTTCGAGAACAGCCGCGAAGTGACTCCTCACAGCCTGTTCGCAGTCATTCATGGCACGAAGACGGACGGAGCCGAGTTCATTCACGAGGCGATCTCGCGCGGAGCGACAGGACTACTTGTGAGCAGTCCCATGGCGGGAGTCCCGATTCCGCAGTGCGTCGTCTCCGATGTTCGCACCGCTTATTCTCGCGTTTGCGAAGCCTTGGCGGGCGACCCAACACGACGCCTTGATGTCGCCGGAATCACCGGGACAAACGGCAAGACGACGACGACTTGGATCGTCCGCACGATGCTCGAACGAGCTGGCCGTAGTTGTGGTGTCCTCGGGACAGTCGAATACTCCGATGGCTTCGCGACAGAGCCAGCCAGTCTCACCACGCCTGATTCGCGATCGCTCGCCCGCTGGCTCCATCGCATGACTTCGCGCGGGACAACTCATGCTGCCATCGAACTCTCCAGCCATGCCCTGCATCAGGGACGCGCGGCCGGAATCGAACTCGAAGCGGCGCTCATCACGAACATTACTCAGGATCACTTCGACTATCACCAAGGCTACGAGCCTTATCGTGCCGCCAAGCAGCGTGTGTTGGAGACCGTTCGTCCCGGTGGACTCGTGGCTCTGAATGCGGATGACCCTGGCAGTTGGTCGTTGCGAGAGGGCGTTCCCGACTCGGCGTCGTTCGTGTCTTATGGGCTGCGACCGACGGCCGATGTGGCTGCTCAGGTGCGCGAAGAATCGATGGAAGGCAGTCGCTTCCGATTGTCGCTTCACGGCACAACGGTCGATTGTGCGACGACTCTGATTGGCCGTCACAACATCTCAAATTGCGTCGCGGCCGCGACCATCGCGTTTCATCTTGGTCTAACGCCCGACGAGATCGTTGCCGGGATCGAGCAATTCCATTGTGTCCCCGGTCGTCTCGAACGAATTCAATGCGGGCAACCTTTCGAAGTCTTCGTGGATTACGCGCACACAGACGATGCCCTGCGACGTTGCCTGCAAAGCTTGAAGAGCATCACGCCGGGGCGGATTCTTTGTGTGTTCGGTGCCGGTGGAGACCGCGATCGTGCCAAGCGTCCGCTACTCGGTCGTGCCGCTCTGCTGGCAGACATCGCGATCGTCACCAGCGACAATCCGCGCAGTGAGAACCCGCTGACGATCATTGAAGAAATCGTCGATGGCATGTCGGCCTCACACGCGGAGTCGATCGTTCAACCGGATCGAGCGGTCGCGATTCAGCAAGCACTCGAACTGGCTCGGCCGGGTGACAGTGTCCTTATCGCGGGCAAAGGACATGAGGGCGAACAGATCATCGGCGGCAGACACATTCCCTTCGATGATCGGCAAGTCGCACGCGGCATTCTGTCGGAGCGATGGCGACCTCAACTGGGCCACCAACGGCGAGTGAGTGCCTGACACATGGAACGACTCAATCTCCAAGACTTGATCGATGCCACGGGTGGTCAGTTGTCAGCAGCGCCGCCGGACGAAGTCACGTTCGGTCGCGTCTGCATCGACTCGCGCGAAGTCCGTCCCGGCGATCTCTTCTGGGCAATGCCGGGCGAACGAAATCACGGTCACGACTTTATTCCACAGGCTCGCGAACGTGGTGCTGCACTCTGTGTGACAACCCACGCGCGCCGCGAAACCGCCACCGGATCGTGCCTCTTGGTGGATGATCCGCTCGCTGCACTGGGGCGGTTGTCGCACTGGTATCGTTCGACACTTGAAACGCTCGTTGTCGGTGTGACCGGCAGTGTGGGAAAGACCACGACGCGAGACCTGATTCACGCCGCGCTCGCCTCTGAATTCGAGGGAGTACGAAGTCGTAAAAACTTCAACAACTTGATCGGTCTGCCGTTGAGCCTGCTCGAAATCGAACCTCAACACGAATTCGCGGTACTCGAAATGGGAGCGTCCCACGTTGGCGACATCCGTCAGTTGGCGGAGATCGCCGTTCCCGAAATTGGTGTCGTGACCGCCATCGGGCCCGCTCATCTGGCCAGTTTCGGTAGCCTTGAGGCCATTATCCAAACGAAGGGTGAGCTGCTCGAATGTCTCCCGTCCACCGGATTTGCCGTACTGCCGGGAGACGATCCAATTCTGAGGCAGATGGCTGATCGAGCTCCCTGCCCCGTGATTTTCGTCGGTGAGGGTGACGACAACCATTTGCAGGCAACTCGCATTCAGGCATCCTTCGAGGGACTGCGGTTCGTGGCGGATCATGTCGAGTTCGACGTACCGATCTGCGGGCGTCATCACCTTACCAACGTATTGTGTGCGATCGCGATCGCCCGTGAGATCGGTGTGAGACCGAAGTCACTGGTACAGGGATTGTCCTATTTCCAACCGATCGAAGGCCGCAGCAACCTCAAGCGGATTGGTTCGTGGACGGTCATCGACGACACATACAACGCCAGTCCGAAGTCTGTCAGCGCCGCGTGCCGGATGATGCGGGACCTCGAGTTGCCGGGGATTGGTCACCGCATCTTGGTCCTCGGTGACATGCGGGAACTCGGCCCGTCCGCCGTTCAGGAGCACGAACAGATTGGCGCCTTGGTCGCTCAATTGGGGATCGATCTCCTGTTGGCTTGTGGTTCTCACGCGGACGACATCGCACACGGAGCAGAACGCGCCGGTATGCCGCTCCACCGCATCGCCGCCTCTCCCGACATCGAGACCGCCAAAGCCGTACTCGACTGCTGGCTTGAACCGGGCGACACGCTGCTGATCAAAGGTTCTCGTGCCACACGGATGGAGCGAATCATCGACTGGCTGCAAGATCGAGCCATCCTAGAAACCACGCTGAGAGGCGATACGACTCAGCGACATTGTGCCTGATCCCTAATTTCCAGTCAGATTCAAGTCCGCCTATTTGCAATATCACTGAGACACACACAGGCAGGAAAATTAGTTCCGTCACGAGTGCAGGGTTTGCGGGAATCCATGCGATCGGGTCGCGCCGGTCGCGAGTACTCCAAGAGCAGGTGAAGCGGCTACTGGGTCAGTCGTTTCGTTTGTCTCGGTGGCGGAACAAGCGACCGGGTGCCGGGAGGCGATCCTTCCGGCACCCGGCGCCGTATTGCACACCGATACGCCAAAGCATTTGATCCATTCGCCCGGTTAGCATCCGGCATCTTCTAGCCGCATTTTTTGGGTCTCCACTGATGCTCGTTTGGTTCCTCAAGCAATCTGGCTCTTGGTTGGCGGACGCTTCGACGGGCGACTCACACGTCTTTCTGACGGCACGCATCGCACTGGCTGCGTTCGTTTCATTCGCCACAGCAGTCATCTGTGGTCCGTTTGCGATCCGTTGGCTGAGGTCTCGATTTCGCGAACGAATCGACAGCGCATCTGCTCGCCTCAACGAACTGCATGCCGCCAAAACCAACACGCCGACGATGGGTGGCTTGTTCATCGTAGCTGCGATCGTGGTGGCGGCGGTCTGTTGCGCCGATCTTTCCAATCGCTACGTGATTCAATCTCTGCTCGTCGTCATCGGATTCGGATGTCTCGGAGCAATGGACGACTGGATCAAGATCAGCACCAAGCGGCGAGGACTCACCGCGCGGCAGAAGATTGTCGCGCAATCGGTCTTCGCGCTGGCGATCTCTTCTTGGCTCTACATGGTGCAATTGAGTCAGTCACAAGGACTGGACTTGGTGCTTCCCGTGGGCCGACACAGCCTGTTCCTCGGCGTCAGCTTCATCTTGTGGTCTGCATTTGTCATGGTCGGGAGTTCCAACGGAGTCAACTTGACCGACGGACTCGATGGCTTGGCTGCGGGATGCCTCGTGTTTGCGGGCCTCGCGTTCGCGGCCTTGTCTTACCTGAGTGGCCACCGCCTGATGGCCGAATACCTCAGCATCCCGCACATGGTTGGCGCGGGTGAACTGGGGGTACTCTTCGCTGCGATGGTCGGAGCGATGCTCGGATTCCTCTGGTACAACAGTCACCCAGCGGAGGTCTTTATGGGCGACACCGGCTCACTCCCTACGGGCGCGCTCCTAGGCTACGGAGCCTTGGCCGTTCGGCAGGAGGTGTTGTTGATCATTGTAGGAGGCGTGTTTGTCATCGAGACACTCAGTGTGATCGCTCAAGTCGCCAGCTACCGGCTGACTGGTAAGCGGATCCTTGCATGTAGCCCGCTCCACAACCACTTCGTTTTTCGCGGCCTCTCTGAAACGAAGATTGTCATTCGATTCTGGATTGGTTCCGCGCTTCTAGCGTTGCTCGCTGTAGCGAGCCTCAAAATCCGATGACCGGCAAGCGACATCAAGAATTGACAACGCAAGTCTTTTTCACTGTGCCGTGCTCAGTGAACAACTCGCCAGCTCATACGGATCCCAAATGAAAACCGCGCTCGACAGACTTCCGAAGTCTTTGAGACTTCGGAAGTCTTGGCTGGTGTTGCCGCGCAGATATTTCTTGCG
>JAYTXB010000558.1:0-2242 GCA_043743205.1 Schlesneria sp. | reverse complement strand
TCCACACACAGAATCTCCACACACAGAGAAGAACATGCGACGTTGGGACATCTTTTGTGCGGTCGTGGACAACTTGGGAGACATTGGCACGTGCTGGCGTCTGGCACAGCAATTGGCCGATGAACACGAGGCCGAAGTCCGGTTGTGGGTCGATCGGCTGGAGAGTTTTGCGTGCCTGTGTCCTTCCATTTCAATCAATTCTAAGACACAGCACGTTGGTTCGATCGAGGTTCGTCGATGGGGAGCGGACATTTCTGAAGTGAATGTTGCGGATGTGGTTATCGAAGCGTTCGCGTGTGAACTCCCGGCCAGCTACATCAACGCGATGGCTCGACGCGCTCAGTCGCCAGTGTGGATCAACTTGGAGTACCTCAGCGCGGAAGCGTGGGTGGACGAATGCCATCTGCTGGCATCGCCTCACCCGAGACTGCCGCTGACCAAGCACTTCTTCTTTCCTGGATTCACTCCTCAGACAGGCGGATTGCTGCGTGAGCGTCATCTGAGGGCGACTCGCGCCGCGTTCGATCTGGCGACGGCGGCGGAGTTCCGGTGGAGTTTGAACGTTGCTCCTCGAACTGACGGCGAGTTGTTGGTATCGCTCTTCTGCTACGACAACCCGGCATTGCCAGAGTTGCTTCAGTGCTGGGTCGATGGGCCGGATGCTGTGCGAGTCTTGGCCACACCCGGTGCTGCCACCGATCAGCTTGAGGCGTGGTTTGGAGCGGCACTCTCAACAGGATCGTCACTTCATCGCGGCGCATTGACCGTGCACGCTCTGCCGTTCTTGCCTCAACCCGACTACGACCGACTGCTCTGGTCGTGCGATGTGAACTTTGTACGCGGGGAGGATTCGTTCGTGCGTGCTCAATGGGCAATGCGGCCGTTCGTGTGGCAGATCTATCCGCAGACGGAGCAGGCTCATCTGGTCAAGCTGAAGGCATTTTTGTTGCGGTATCTCGGTGAGGCTGGCGAGGCCGAAGTCGTACGGCGGTGTTGGCACGCTTGGAACGACCACGATCGCCGTGACGCTGGCGACATGGCTATTGCTTGGCGTGCCTTCGCTGCAAATCGGCAGTCCCTGGCGCAACATGGCAAAGTCTGGGCCAACCTGCTTGACCGACCGAGCGATCTGGCCAACAATCTGGTTCGCTTCGTGCAAGGGAAATGAGGCACATGCCTCCACACGCGGCCGCGCGTCATGTCCACGATTGTCAGACGCCGTTTCTTCACTTCGACAGGCAGGATGGGAACAGAGTTATGAGTGTCAAGATCGCTGGCGACCTTCAGTCGGGCAACGTCATCATGGTTGAGAATTCTCCCGTCGTGGTGCTGAAGGCGCAATACAACAAGTCGGGACGCAACCAAGCTGTGGTCAAGGTGCGTGCTAAAAACTTGTTCACCAGCCGCATTTCGGAGTTGATCTTCAAGGCGGACGAAAAGCTGGAAGGGGTCATGCTCGACAAGAAAGACTGCACCTATTCCTACTTCGCACCGCCGATGCACGTGTTCGTCGATTCGGAATACGTCGAGTACGAGATTGAATCTGAGGTCATGGCTGACCTCGAAAAGTACATTACCTCCGACATGACGGATGTCTGTGAAGTGACGTTCTTCGAGGGCCGTACCATTTCGGTCGTCCTGCCAAAGGTCATTATTCGTGAAGTGGAATACACCGAGCCGGCCACGCGCGGCGATACCTCGGGCAAGATCACCAAAGCCGCGATCTTGAAGGAAACAAAGCACGAACTTCAAGTCTCCGCATTCGTGGAAATCGGCGACAAGATTGAAATCGACACGGCAACCGGCGAGTTCAAGAAACGCTGCACTTGATCGCACCGATCGTTGAAGGTGCGTGTTGTTCAAGGTGCGTGGTCTTCGCGACCACGCACCGACCGGATAATACTGCCGCACGGGTGAGTGGCCGATGTTCTTGCGCTGGAAGTTCAAAGCGTGAGATTGGAAGTTGGTCAGTTCTGAATTTCGCCCGGAACGGACGCAGGAAGTTGCAACACTATAGAAACATCTTGATTGCGCACGACCGCAATCAACTCGAGTCGCCCTTCAGGGCGATATCTTCGGAGGGCTCGTCTTCCCAGGGAACCGCTCACGATGTTCGCTAGCCCTAGCCTGTAATAGGCCGCGCGCGGCTCACTTATACCTCGCGCGGCGGAGAATGAGGCTCACCCCATTAGCCGGAACGCGCTCGCGTCCGGTTCGAGAGACGATTGAATTCCGAACCGGA
>JAYTXB010000557.1:0-14943 GCA_043743205.1 Schlesneria sp. | reverse complement strand
GTTGAAAAAAGGATTTGAAGTAACCCGCAGCGTGAGCGAGGGACTTATTTCTCGAAAGTTTCATTCCACCACCGTCCCTCGCTCACGCTGCGGGTTACTTTTTCAACGGGCTGCTAACTCAACATCGACAGTTTCACGGGAGTATCTCAGTATGAGTGCAATCGAACTTCTGACGACGCTGATCTCAGGGAATATCAGTGTCGTCAGAGCAATCTACCTGCTCAACTCGGAAAACGTTCGTGACTCCCTCTACAGTACGTCATGAAAGTCTGGTCTGATCTGTTTTGCGGCCACATCGCAGGGCGGGGCAATTCGATGTTGTTGGATGAAATTGAAATTGAGACTGCGGGAAACGGGCGCCTGTTCGTGCGGGACTTTCATCCAGACCAGCAGTACCTGCCGCCTCAACACGGCTTGATCGCAGAGGAAAATCTGAAGAGAGAGTCCTCCCGAACTCTTGTCTGGGTGCATGGTTTGGGCGAACACGGTGGACGTTATCTGCATCTGCCGAAGTTTTTGACCGAGCGTGGTTGGCGAGTCATTCTCATGGACCTACGCGGGCACGGGCGTTCGACCGGTTCGAGAACTCATGTGATGTCGTTCGATGAGTACGCGTCGGACCTTGCAACGGTTTGGCAGCGGTTCGAGTTAGGAGCGGGTGGTGCAGTGCTGGGTGCTCACAGCATGGGAGGTTTGGTGGCGCTGAGGGCTGTGCAGACGAGAACTGTTCAGCCGGAAGCACTGGTGCTGACCTCGCCGTTACTCGGGGTCAAAGTCCATGTCAGCCAATTCAAGCGGTGGCTCGGTCATTGGCTGGTGAAGTTCTATCCGGAAGCTCGGTTTCGCAACGGAATCGATGCTCGTAACCTGACGCGCGACGAAGTTTTCGCGCAGGAACGGCGAGCCGACTCCTTGATCGTAAAGACGGTTACGGCAAGTTGGTTTTTTGCGATGGAGGCGGCGTTGGTGGAAGTTCATCGTGACGCAGGTGAGATCACGGTGCCGGTTTTGACACTGCAGGGACTGTCTGATCGGACCACAGATGGCGATCTCGTCGCACGCTGGTTGGAGCAGACATCTGCCAGCAAGAAGGGACTGATTGCGCTCCCCGACCACGTTCACGAGCTGCTGCATGAAGCCGACTGGTGCGATACGCTGACTAGAATCGTGGACTGGCTGGAGAGTTTGGGGGCCGCTCGTGTCTAATGCGGCGATCCTTTCCGGACTCACTTTCAGCGAGTCAGCCCGACCCCAGCTTTCTGATCACCCACGCTCGTCTTCGGCTTGCGTTTAACCGAGTTCGCGGCGCACCGTTCGGCACCTTCACGTTTCGTATCGAACCACAGATGGCAACAGCTCCCCAGAACAATCTCACGTCAACCGGTCCTCTGCTGCCGACTCGCGCGGTCTTGCGCTGGACCGTGGGGCTGGTCGCGTTGTCCGTGGCCACCGGCTTGGGAGTCGGTTACTTCGTGATGACAAATTTGACGACGAGTTGGACGGTGACGGAACACGTCGCCTTTCGCACGGTGGTTGTATTTATCGCGTTGATGGGTCTGACGCAGATCGGTTTGGCAATGTCCGCCACGCGCGGGGTGATGGCGACACCGCGTTTCGGTAGCCATCGAGTCCTCATTCCCTCCGAAGGCTTTGCCTATCTGGGAATCATGTGTGTGCTGTTTACCGGTGCGATGCTGACGAAGCAGAACACTTTACTCTTAGTCTTCGCGATGATGGCCGGGCCGTTCGTAGTGAATGGATCGCTGACGTTCGGCATGTTGAAGGCAACGCGGATCGCGCGCTCGGCACCGCGTCGCGCGATGGCGGGTGAGCTGTTCGGGGTCGAGGTGACACTGACCAACCGCCATCCCCTGCTCGCACTGTGGATGATGACAGTGCGTGACGAAATCAGGCATGCGGCCGAAGCGTTGTCCGTGAATGTGTTGTTCGCTCGCGTCGCCCCGCGCACCGCGCAGACCGGCCACTACCAACTGCGACTGGCGCGACGCGGGCGCTATCAGTTGGGACCGCTGCTCGTGTCGTCTCGATTTCCCTTGGGACTCGTCGAACGCAGCCGCCAATTTGCGGAGCCGGGCGAAGTCCTCGTCTACCCGCGCATCGGTCGGCTCAATCCTCAATGGAAGCGACATTGGCTCGGCGCGGCAGAGTTGGTCGCGCGACCGCAGCCCAAACCGGGCGTCTTTCACGACGAGTTCCATCGGCTACGTGAGTTCCGCACGGGAGACAATCCGCGCGACATTCACTGGCGTACCTCGGCTCGCCGCGGCGAACTAATCCTGCGCGAGTACCAACAGAACCGCAGCCTCAATCTGGCTGTGGTCGTCGATTTTTATCAGTCGCCGCTGAAGCCGTTCCAAGCCGTTTCTGCGGCGTCATCGGCTGTCGCTCGCGACAAAGACCACGAGTTACTCGAACGGACACTGAGCCTCGCCCTGACGTTGATCGTCGAGCATGGTCGCGATTGTCGCGATGGAACGCTGTCACTCGCCGCAGCCGGCGTGACCTCGTTCCGGTGGGAAGGGCAAAGCGTTTCGGCCAGCCTCGAGGCATTGTTTGATGGGCTGGCCCTGCTCGAACCTGGAGCGGCTGCCATGACGAACACCCTGCTGGACGAGACCCTGCTCCGCACATCGACTTCCACGCAGGTCGTGCTGCTCACCACGCGATCTGCGGAGATGAGCGAGACCTTCGGACCAGCCGCTCGCAACCCACGAGTTCACGTCGTGCGAATCGACAGCCTCGATCAGCTTGAGTCCATCCTGCAATTTGAAGACGACACGGCTGCACGGAGAGTTGAATAGGCAACCCGTCCCCAACTCTGGATACGACCAGCCGCCCTGACTCAGGCCCCAACCATGAATCTTGCCACCGTCTTCAAATTGAGCCTGTACGGTCTCACGGCTTTGGTCGGCTGGATTCTCGGCGCGGCGGAAGACCAGAGTTGGTTGCCGTACTGTTCGTTGCCGTTTGTGCTGCTGGGCTTTTGGTGGTGTGAGGTCTTTGGCAAACGGAGGCCGCGTATCGGAGCGCAGGGGGAGATTATCGAACCGCGCGGGATGTCTGATGCCCTGGCCAATGCCTGCGGTGTGATTGCCATCACGTTCGCCGGACAAGAGTTCATTAGCGGCTCGCACGAAGGAAAGTTGTTGGCGGGGACGCATCTGCTGGTCTACCTGACGTGGATCGTCTCACTGCAACACAAGACGACTTACCGCTGCTGGCTGCTGCTGGCGTTGGGGGTGCTGCAAGTCGCCGTGGCTTCGGTGTTGTCTCCCGGAAGTTGGTTCGGCATCTGTCTGGTCGGCTACATGTTTGCGGCCACATGGACGCTGTCGGTCTTCTCCCTGTGCGTCACAGAGGAACGGTTCGCGGAGACGCACTTGGTCGATGCGGTTCGCGTCCGACAGACGACGAGAGAGAACGGCTCACTTGGGAGCGGACTCGCCACGCAGGCCGCTCGCCAACCGACTTCGTTCCTGAGCGAGACCATCGGTTCGATCCAACAACAATCGCAAGTTCACTGGTGGTCGTGGCGCTTCCTGTGGGGCGTGTTGTTTGCGTCCACGTGCGGCCTAGTGGTGAGTTCTCTGTTCTTCGTGTTGATCCCCCGCGCGTGGGTCGGCACCCCGATGGGCTTCGATAACAAAGATAACGATGCGGTCTTCAGCGCGACGCGACGGTCCATTTCGGGGTTCTCGTCGGACGTGCGCTTGGGAGATTTGGGAACGATCTTGGAAAGTGTCGAGCCAGTCTTGGAGCTGCGGCTGAGGTTCCCACGCACGGGGAATGCGATGTCACCTCACGCCTATGCCGAGCGATTGGGGTCGATCGAGCCGCTGTTTCGCGGAGCCGTCTTGACGACGTACATCAACAACCGTTGGCTACCGGATCGGCTGAGCGAATTGAATCTGCAAGAGATCGCTCCGACGCGCGAATCGTCCACCGTCCGGCAAGAGATTCGTCTCGAACCGATCTCTTCCGACATCCTGTTCTGCTTGGGACGGCCGACCCGATTGATCGACCAGCAAGGCCGGTTTAGTGGTCGGTATCGACCGCTCAACGACCTCGCTTATCGCGGCCCCGGCTTCCCGCGCATCGGGGCCGTGCGCTACACGGTCGATTCGGAATTACCGGCCGCCCATCAGGAAGGGCCAGCCGGTTTGGAGGTCACTCCCGAGATGTTCGCCAAGTATCTGTCATCTGGATATCTGCGACACAACAGTGAGATTCCCAATCGTCTGGTTCGACTGACGACACTCGCCAGCAGAATCGCTGGGGCGGAAGCGCGGGCGAGACAGCGGCCGCTCACCAATCTGGAAACGGCCCGCGCGTTGGAAGTGCATCTGCGCGATTCGGGTGAATACAAGTACAGCCTGCAGCTTTCGATTCAGGACGCGCAGATTGATCCGGTGGAAGACTTCCTGTTCAACCGCAAGGAAGGGCACTGCGAGTACTTTGCCTCCGCACTGGTCCTTATGCTCCGCTCAGTCGGGATTCCCGCGCGGCTCGTGACCGGCTTCAAAGGGGGCGAACTGCGCGCCGATGGAACGCTCGCCATTCAACAGCGCTTCGCGCATGCGTGGGTTGAGGCGCTCATCGACCGCAAGTTGTGGGTCACGTTCGATGCCACGCCCGCCAGTGAACGGACTGCGAGCGTCGCGGATGTGGCTGCGAAACGTTCCGTCTGGTCGGATGTCACGTCGCGCGTCTCCAGTCTGTGGAGCGCGAACGTGGTGAACATCTCGCTCGACACTCAAGAGGAAGTGCTGTACGGCCCGGCGCGTGAACTGGCCACGCTCGCCTGGGAAGGCTTGGTCTCTCTCTGGATGTCGCCCGAATCGAACTTGGAAGCGTTCCTGCAGTTGGTTTTCAATCCGTACAACTGGCTGAGCTTCGGTGGCGCGGCCGTGATTTGGCTGCTGCTGTCGTCGCTGTGGTTTGTCCGGCATCGCCTGTTTGGCCTGCGACTGAACTGGACTCGTCGGCAGCGCGCGATCGCGAAGGCTCAACGACGCTGGATCGAGTTCTACGAACGGTTCGTGCGCGTGATGAAGTCGCGCGGTTTGGTCCGTGATCCCTCACAAACGCAGCACGAGTTCTCGACACTCGCCGCAGAAGCACTCGCGGGCGAACTCCATGCAGCCTGCTTGGATGAAGCACCGCTCGCCGTCTCCCGCTTCTTCTGTCGAGTCCGCTTCGGTCACGAACTTCTCTCCGATGCCGAGGCCCGCGAAATCGACGCGCTCCTGACTCGACTCGAAGTCGCTCTGGCACCCGCTCAAACAGAACGTTGAATAACCAACTCGTCGCATCAGCGCGGGAGCGGCTGATATCTCACGCGGCAAAGGGCGTCACATTTCCGAGCGGTGGACATCAGTACTCTGGCACTTCGCTACGAGAACCGGAGGACTGATGTCCACCGCTCGGAAAGTCTCAGGTTGGACCGCGCGAGGGATCATGATCTCCCTCGCTAACGCGGCGGGTTACTGTTTCGAGGGGAGGTCAGTCGCCAACTTTCAGCCGGACAATCCGTTTCTTGCCTGCCTTGATGAGGATGTCCGACTCCAACGTGATGAGCGTTTTGGGGTCCGTGACCGGCGACGTTTGGTCGCCTCGAATGATTGAAACGCCACCTTGCTGGATCAGTCGCGTCGCGTCGCTCGTCGAGGCCGTCAGGCCCAGCGTCTTGAGCAACTGCGGCGCGGCGAGTCGGCTCGCGGCGAGATCGGTCGCGCAATGCGGAAGCTGTTCGGTCAGAGCTCCCAAGCTGAGTGAGACCGTGGGAATTTCGGACGGCAACTCACCCCCACCCACTTCGCGCTGCCAGCGGTCGGCCGCTGCATGGGCTTGCTCGGCCGAGTGGTATCCTCCGATGACCGCCTTCGCCAGTTGGACCTTCGCCTCCTTTGGATGCCCTGCCAGGATCGTCTCAACTTCGGCCAACGGGATCGCGGTGAGCAACTCGAAATACATCTTCATCACGGCGTCGGGAACCTGCATGAACTTCTTCATCATGTCGTAGGGTGACTCGGCAATGCCGATGTAGTTGCCGAGGCTCTTCCCCATGCGCCGCTCGCCGTCCAATCCCACCAGGATCGGCGACATCACGCCGATCTGCTGCGGCAGGCCTTGATCGCGTTGCAGATCGCGGGCGAGCATAAAGCTGTAAAGCTGCTCGGTTCCGCCGAGTTCAATGTCGGCCTTGATCTCGACCGAGTCCCAAGCCTGCATCATCGGGTAGAGGCACTCGTGGAGAAAAATGGGCGTGCTGGCGGCATACCGCTTGGAAAAGTCGTCGCGTGTCAGCATCTGCGCGACAGTCACTTTGCCGCACAGCGTGATGACATCGGCAAAGCTCATTTTGCCAAACCAGTCACCGTTCCGATGGACCTCGGCCCGAGACAGGTCGATGACCTTGCCGACTTGATGGAGGTAATCCTTCGCGTTCGCTTCGACTTCATCGGCGGTCAACTTTTTACTGCGCGCATGATCGCGCCCGCTGGGGTCTCCCACCAGAGCCGTGTAGTTGCCAATGATGATGACCGCCTGATGGCCCAGTTCCTGGAACTGCCTCAACTTTCGCAGCGGCACCGTGTGACCGAGATGGACATCAATGCCCGTCGGGTCGATGCCGTATTTGATGCGCAGCGGCTGGCCGGTCTCGCGGCTCTTGGTCAGCTTCGCGGCCAACTCCTCTTCGGGCACGATCTTCTCGACACCACGCCGAATGAGGGCCAACTGTTCGTCAACGGGCAGAAAACTCATGGGCAATCATCTTTGAAATGGGAGATTCGTCGGGATCGACCCGGGTCAATTGTGGTGTTCGGCGCGAGGCTTTGGACTTTGTTCGGCGCGGGTCTCCTGACCCTGTCGAGACCGCAGGCCACTTCTTCGTTCTTCAATGAAGCTTCCGTGATCGGCCCACGTTGGCCTGTCGGGTTGGGCGTTTGGCTGCAACGCCAACGACACGCGCGCCGATCAACGCGGTTCGGCAACACGTCGCTACTCCACCGTCAGCAGCGACAGGGCGAGCATCGTAGCGTTGAACAGGCCGTGAATCACGACCACGGTGGCATAGTTGTGGCGTCGCTCGAAGATGCAGCCCAACACCAGCGACAGTGGCAGCAGCGCGGGGCCGTCCACGGATCCATGGATCGCTGCGAACCCCAAGGCGACGAGGGGAATTACCAGCCAAGCGGGCAGAAACGTCCTCAGCCCCCCTTGCAGGATGACTCGGAAGATCAGCTCTTCCGATAACGGCGCGATGACGACCGCAATGAACACCACCAATGTAATCGTGACCAAGTCCAAATTGTCCGACAGCAGTGTCAACAGCGGGTTCTGCGTGTCGCGTGTCCGGAACGGAGCCATCACCGCCATCGCGCAGGACATCGGCAGAATCGCTAATTGAAAGCCGAACCACCCGTCGCTCAATGCACTCGCCCACGGCCGCCACTTTAATCCGAACCGCCGCGCCGCGCGCCAGTCGTTCCCCATCAACAGGGCGCTCAGCAGCAATGTTGTCCCGCCACTCAAGGCGACCACCAACCATAAGGCCGAGTGCGTGATCCCACTCGATTTGACGCCCCGCTCCGCCCCGAGCTTCGATGCTAGATGCAGTCCCAGCCAGAGCCAGGCCAAGAGCAGGGCCAACCGTTCGGAGGGGCCACGCCAATCCGCACGCGGCTCATCACTGGAGTCGATCCACGCCTGCCCTCGCCATCGCCGCCGCCAAACTTTCACCCACGAAGAGACACCACCAACCAACAGCGAGATCAACAACCACGCGGTCAACCAATGACGCGGATCAGTCGGAGAGAGTGGAGTCGGTGGCACTGTCAGTTCCTACCTCACGCAGCCGATGTGACACGTTTCTTGGCAGGCAGCGCGCGAGATCATTCCCCGTAGCTGCATTCACGCCCTCCCACGCTTTGGCGAACGCCGCTGTCAGAGAACATTTCGGACGTAGGTCGAACAGCGGCTTTATGCCTCATCAACCACGATCCCGACAGTCACGCCTCGCCGTCTCGACTAATCAGTTCAACGCCAAATGTGGCTGAACCATAACAGACTGCGGGAGTTCCAACAGCGGAGCCGGATTACCAAGCTTCCATCATGTTGACGATCCGGCGGGCGAGCTGATTGAGGCTGTCCTGTGTTCCTGTCGCGAGCGACTGACCGACTTCGGGGGCGAAGTCGGCTTGTGAACTGAGCGGGATGGCGTTCGGTGACAGCGGGACTTCCTGCTGTGCGAGAACTTCACCGGTTCGCAGATTTTCCCACTTCATGACGACCATCAGCGAAATCTGCAGCTCGCGCGGGTCGTCGAACCGGTTCTCACCGAGGACATCCTTGCGAGTCTGCACGATCTTGCCCGTCAACCGCGTGTCGGCATCCAAGCCTTTTGCGAGTCGATAAGGCGTTCGCTTTTGAATCTCTTTTTGTACAGCCTCAGTCAGTTGGACTTCGATCCCGCGTCGGAACGTGTCGTTCTCGAAGATTGGAACGGAGACCGTGCGAATTTCGGGATTGAAGCCGTTGCCGACGGTGTAGCCGCAACCTGAGAGAACGGGCATGGCACAAACCAACGACGCGAACAGGATGACCGCGCGACATTGATCGAGTCTCACGAATAAACCCGCCTCGCGCACGGGGCGCGAAGCGAGTCGCTTCGTGAATCGAGTGGTTCGATGCGGCATATCATCCAGAATTCAAAGCACGAGACGGTGAGGCGGTATGCGATCAAACGTCCGAATAGGGCCATCTCATGTCGGCAGACGATGCAAAGTTTCCGGCACAGCGTCACAGCTTTGTCTTACCTGGCACGGGCGCGTCCATCTCCTGCGCGTCGTTGGCGGAGTTGTCAGGCAGGCGGCGGGGAGGAGACCAAGGGAGCCAGCCGCGTTTCTTCGCAGGGTCTTTCGTGCCAGCAGAGTCTCCGTTGCGAGTCTCCTCGTCACGGACTTCTAGGTCTTCGGATGTCTCGTCAAACGGATCGCTCATTTTCGGAGTCCGCTTGAACGGGTTGCCAGACCAGCGTGACGGAGCTTCCTCGGAGGAGGCTTCCGGCGCGTAATCCTTGGCCGTGGCTTCTTGGGTCGATTTCGGCTGTGACTGAGGGATGACTCGCTCCCACAGCGGCGTCTTCTTGGGATCGGTCGGGTTGAGTAAGACGGCACCGCTGGCGTATTCGGGACCGAGCTTTTCCAGTTGGTCACGTGCCTTGTCCGCAAACGGCGATTGGGGGAAGCGGTCGATGACTCGATTGCAGTAGACGGCCGCAGCGCGTTTATTTCCTTTTCTCAACCAAAAGACGACTTGTTCCCAGTCGCGTTCGGCTTTGGCTTCGTCGATCTGTGCCAGTTCGCGCTTCAGTCGATCTTTGTCTTCAATGTTGGGGTAGAGCCGCAGCGTGCTTTCTTTGAGTAGCTCGGCCTCGATCAGCGTTTTCCCCTCGTACTCGGCACCCTGATAGGACATCAGCTTGACGTGCGAGCCGAGCAGAAAAGCCTCCTGCAAGTGCGGGCTGTTCGGGAAGGTTTCGCGCAGCATTTGGAAGAAGCGGTCGGACTCAACAAAGTTTCCTTTGCGAGCGTGATGGCTCGCCACGAGCATCATCGCATCGTCAGCCAACGGTCCCGTCGGGTCGTTCATCCAGATGGCCTGTAACGCGGCGACGCCATTGCCCGCCGTGTCAAACAGCGGTTCGGCCTTGTTCGTAAAGTTGGGAACGTAGATCGGTTTGCCACTGGGGGCCTCCGGTTCTTCGGCCGGGAGCTTGTGCTTGGGATCCTCGTAGTTGACCTGTTGGACTTCGCCCAATTTCGCGACCTCGGGGAAGTTCAACCAGACGCGACCGATCTTAAAGAGACGCTCGGAGACGACATCGAGATGCCGCGTCGAAGGATATTCCTTGAGCAGTACGGCGTAGATATCGTGAGCCTTCGCGTAATGGCTCTGCTGATAAGCCGCTTCGGCCTGCATGAACAGCGCATCTTCACGGATATCACTCTTCTTATATTTTTTGGCGACCTTCTTGAATGCCTTCTGGGCCTCCGCAAATCGCTCATCTTTATAGATATCGGTTGCAGCGACGTAATCCTCAGTTCCGGCGAGCGGTTGGAGCGAGTCTGAGTCGTCGCCGTCGTTCTCTCGCTCACGCAGCCACATCAGGTTTCGCAGGCGTCGCTCGGTCGGACCCTGTACCTTGGTGATGTTGGGCGTGGTGTCCTTGAGCAGTGCGGATTTCTCCCACGGCGTGACGCAACCCGTGAGGAGTGGGAGCAGACACCAGACAACGACGAGGCACAAAGCCGGCGGCTCGTGCTGACTTCGCGATCGCGCATTCGGTGGGGTGTGCTGCATGGTCATCCGTGACCGTGTGAGTTGTTGAGACCGGCAAGCCGGGTACTCGTCGAACCGCGTGAGCAACACTTCTTGCGTTACTGCGCGACAGATTTGATCTCTCGAGATGGACGAGGCGTCCATCCTACATCAGGTACTTCAACATTTTTGGTCGCTTGCCCAAGATACTCGACAGGGCGGTCGTCGTGACGTGCTTCGCTTCCTTGAACTGTTGTGGCGTCAGGCTGAGCTGTCGCCACGCTTCGTCATCTTCGCCGGAGAGGATTCGCAGCACGTCGGCCGTGGCGGCGTGAATCGACAGAGGCGTGTATTCTTCTTTCTGGCAGTCGGGGCAGATGAGGCCTCCCTGTGAGACCCAGAACCCAAACGTTCTTCCTTCCGTCAGCCGAGTGCCGCAGGCGACACACGATTCAAAGTCGGGGAGTTGCCCGATTTCTCGGAGTACTACCAATTCAAATCTCAACACACCCAAGCGTGTCGTTTCTGTAGTCGCGAACGAAGCGAGGGCTTCTTGTGCGGCTTGATAAAGTTCGAGGTGAGGGTCGTAATCTTCAGTCAGCCCGAGCAACAATTCGGCGACATAATAGCCTGCATATAAACAGACCAAGTCCCGCTCTTGGGGATGGAATCGGGTGACAAGTTTTGATTCAGTGAGGAGATCGAGTCCAGACGTGTGCTTGTGGAGGAACACTATCTGACACGTCGCGAGCAGGTCAAGAGCGGATTCAAACGGCCCTTTGAGCCTCCGCCCCCCCTTTGCCAACGCAGATATCTTGCCGAATTCCCGTGTGAACAGCACGACGACGCGGCTGGTCTCACTGAAGTCGGTCACTCGTAGAATCAGTCCTTCCGCTTTCTCAGCAGCCATTGATTACAGTCCATTAGGCGAGCGGCAGAAATTGTCAGACCGCGCTGTAGGATGGGCACTCTTGCCCGTCCCGATTTCTGTCTTCCAGCCGCGACGGGCAAGAGTGCCCATCCGGCAGCGACATTTCTTCTTGCCGCCCGCCTTATTGAAGGCGGGGCCGATCCCTTGACGAGCGATCTCTAGCACGACTTTCAGCTCGCCGCGCTGTCGTCGGTGATGTCCTGGCTGCTGAACTCGACATCGACCAGCGTCGTGACGCCGTTGAATGATCTCGGGTGATAGCCCTTGCGGAAGTGGAATCGCCAGACGAGTTCGCCGCTCAGTTGTATGGCTTCTTCTTCCGAGGGAATGAAGGTCAGCCAAGACTCGCCCGGCGGAAGCGGTTGGTCTAGCTTCTGTCCAGTCATGACGAACTCGCTGTAAATGGGATGATCATAGACATAGAGCAGCGCTCCTCCCTGCTTCCGATCGACTGTCGATCCGACAAAGTTGTTCGCGTAGACCGGATTTCCAAACGACTTGCTGCTCTTTCGCTTGAACATCAACAGCGGGTCGAGCGGTGCGAACGTCTGGTTGGTTGAGACGTTCTCGAACTTCAACCACAGCTTTAGCAACGGCTCGGTCGGGCGACGGACATCGGCTCCCTTTCGGTCACCGTGTTCAAACGTCACGGCTCCCCGCGTGACTTTGACGGGCGTGACTTTGACGCTGCCGAACCGTTGCGACTGGCCGAGTTTCAGCACGTGCCCCGGCGCGAGATCATTCTTGGGAGAGTAGTACGTGAGCGCGACATCCCCTGACTTTTTGTTCACGGGAACCTTCACGTCGGGGAGGCTTTCCAATGGATGAGTTTTGCCAAACGTCAGCAGATAGATCAGCGCCATCGTGACAGCGCTCGCGTAACTTCCCACCAAGAGCAACAGCATCGTCAAATGCTTCTGGCGGGCTTCGACCGCTTCAGCCGAGTATTCGCCGACGGACTGAGATACGGCACTCGCGATGGCGTCCGACGGCGTCGAATCACTCGCTGCGGGAGAGTCTGCCTCGGTGGTTGCCGCTCCGAAATGAAATTGCTGTGTTCCAGAAAATGAAAAGTTCTCACCGATGGCGTCGCCCGGAGAAGGGGACTGAGACGGCGAGACCTCGGCCGAGGTCAGCTCGGGTTGCAATGAGACCGGCAATGCGGAGGCCGCTTCGCCGAATGCAAACGGCGATGGCTCTATCGAGGCGGGGCTTTCGACTGTTGAGAAGTCGGCCGCAAATGGATTCGCGGGTGAGCCGAAATTCACCGGCGAGACAGCAACGCCGTCCCCGACGGAATTGCCGGCCTCGCTCTTTTGTTGAAAGTCCCAGGCTCCAGCTGAGACCACATGTGAGAGCGGCGCTGTGAAGGCGTTGGCGGGAACGTCCCTCTCTGCGAACGACGGGAACGTTGCTGGCGGGGACTGGAAAACCGCAGTGGCGTCCGACGCTTCGAGTTCTGCTGGAGCGGCCCAGCCCATCAGCGGTGAGGTGAACTGAGGTGACTCTGGGGGCGACGTTGGCTCGGGTTCACTGTCGGGTGCCGAAGGTGCTGATTCATTTTTCGCGAGGAAGAGATTTGGAGCGCTGTGCCAGCCGAACTCAGTCGCGTGCTCGTGACTCTCTTCATCGGAGCCACCGAAGATGTCGGAGGCGGACGAACTTTCGGCTGGCTCATCGTCCACCGCGTCGGTAGTCCAGTCGGCGGCCGCTCCAAAGTTCAACTCGATGTCGCCCGTGTCGATCAATTGAGAGTCCGTCGGAGTCGAACCTGGCAGGAGCGGTTCTTCGACGGTGGTGTCACCTTCGATTTTGAGTTCCGGTTGAACAGCAATCTCGGGGGGAGTTGCGACTTCGGCGGGAACGTCCTCGTCCAATTTCGGCGCAGGCGGCGAATTCTCGGCTGAAGCACCCGGCGAATCGGAATCCGGGACCGGGATCGACAGGTGAACTCCACAATGCGGACAGGCCACCACCACGCCGGGCGTCTCTATGAGCAACCGCCCGTGACACTGACCGCAAGCCACTTCCATCGCCATCACGTCCCCTCTCGCACTCTCATGTTGCACTCCGCCAAATCACGCCAGTCGATTGTGACTGTCTGACCATCACGTTGCAAACCGGCTGTCGATTGCCACGTAATGACTCCCAAGACCGGCACGCCGCCGCGCGCTGCAATTTCAGCGGCGTTGTCGGTTGCCAACGCGAGATTGTCCTCGGGGCGAGCTTGATTCAGCACGATTCCGGCCACGCGCAGTCCGCGTCGCTGTGCCGCTTCGATCGTCAGCAATGTGTGATTAATCGTGCCGAGTCCGCAGCGTGCGACAATGATCAGTGGATAGTCGAACTGACGCGCGAGGTCACCGACACTGGTGGTCGCACTCACGGGAGCCAACAGCCCTCCCGCGCCTTCGACGATTAACACGTCGGCCCCGGCTGACCAGTGATCGGCTCCCGACTCCAACAGCGCGAGATCGACTGTGCGCCCTTCCGCGCGGGCTGCCAGAGGAGGTGCCAGGGGCGCGAGAAATCGTTGTGGACAAATCGCGTCATCGGACAATCTCTCGGGTGCCCGCAACTCACCCGACAGCGCGTTCACGTGCCAGTCGCCTTGCACCGCGTCACGCAGCCGTTCGATGTCGTCCCACCGCGCGAGACCGTTGGAATCGAATTCAGCTCCTGAACAGACCGGCTTGTAAACGCCGACGCGCACGCCGGACGAGACCAGTTGTCGCACGATCAGCGATGCCACGTGAGTCTTCCCGATGCCGGTGTCAGTTCCAGTCACAAACAAACCTGATGGGCGAACGAGGAGACTCACGGTAACGACCTTCAAACAGGGGAGGGATAAGTGGGGCAGGTGATCGGCTCCAGGCATCGTCGCACCGCGTGCCGCCGAACTCGAGTTGTGTGAGATTCGTCGAAACGCGAACTCGGCGCAGCAGAGGTTGCCTGACCGGCATAGACTCCGGCTTGAATGTCCAGTGCGGCATGGGCTGATTGACCGACGTTTTTGCCGGTTCTACACTGACGTCGGTCTCGAACAGCGTCAACGATTGAAGGTCACTTCGGACGGGCCGCTCCGAGAGCGATCTCACACCAAGTCAAACTCTCTGGAGGAATCACATGCGACTGTCTGCGATGTCGAATCCCGCTGTGTCCGCTCTACGTTTTTCGCCACCGCGTGTGTCCACGCGAAGATGCTGGATGACTTTTGGGATATGTGTCGCGCTGGCCTCGTCGTCTGTGGTAGTCGAACGGCCCGTCGCGTTCGGGCAGGCTCCTGGCACCAAGAAGGCCACGACCGAAGAGAAGACTCTGCCGACGAAGGATGGTGCGAGCGTCGCCGTCACCTACTTCAAATCGAACGGCGGGCAAGATGCCGCAGTGGTGGTGATGCTCCACGGTAAAGGGGGAAGTCGCCAGGTTTGGAAGTCCTATGCGGAGGCATTGCAGAAAGCCGACTTTGCCGTGGTGACGGTCGATCTGCGTGGTCACGGGGAAAGTACGGGCGGCGGTGGCGCGGTGGCCACCGGTAAGAAGACCGACACCAGTGGGCCGAAGGCTCGCGAATACGCTGCGATGGTTGCTGGCGACATGGAAGCCGTGAAGAAGTTCCTGTTGGAAGAACATCAAAAGAAGCAACTCAACGTGAACAAGCTGGCGCT
>JAYTXB010000556.1:0-5241 GCA_043743205.1 Schlesneria sp. | reverse complement strand
GCTCATCAGTTCGGACAGGAATCTCATCGGTGGACAACGCCGTCGCCGAACCAACTCCCGCCGCATCCCAGTAGAGCGAACCATGCAGATCGAGATAGCTCAGGTAGAACCAACGGGCCTCGGCGGAGTCGAGAACCAGCCGTTCCAACCGCGCAGCTTCTGCGGAAGTCATGCGGTCTTCGCACAACGCTTCTAGCAGCGGAGCCAATTCGGCGGTGAGGACTGGGTTGGACATGATTTCAAATTCTTGGCTTGGATGTCGTCGATTTTGATTTGCTGTCGTCTACAGCGAGTAATCGTCTAACGTCACGAACTCGCCTCTTCAGTGATTCGTCGTTGGATACATTCCATCAGGACTCGGCGAATGCGACCCAGTGTTTGATAGACCGAGTTCGCCGGTCGGCCCAACTGTTCGGCGAGCCGCTTACCTCGCTCGCCGGGAGCGTATCGCTGCTCGATCAAATCTCGATCTTTAGGTCGCAACTTGGCCAGGCACTCGACCAAGGCCACTCGCCGTTGCTCGAATTCGTCCGACCGTTCGAGCGCCTCTTGCGAGACCGTTTCTAAAAACTCATCGCTGAAATAAAGCCGATTACGCTTGCGACGCGCCCGATACTTCATGACTTCAAAATTGGCAATCTGACTGACCCACGCGAGGAAATTCGTCCCCTCACGAAACTGCGCCGACTTACTCCAGATGACAACGTTCGCCTCTTGCAGAATCTCTTCCGCGTCAATCGTGTTCGACACTTGAGACAGGATGTACAGAAAGAGTCGTCGCTGGTGATGAGTGAATAGTTGGACGAACTCGTTGCCGGGAGCGACCGCAGGTGTTTCGTTTCTCGATTCGGGTGCAACGTCATTCACGATGAAGTGCCACTTCCAACTAAGCGGGCCCACTGCCGCAAACTTCTCTGCGGGGCTACTTAGCCGCATCTCAAAACAAACTGACCAGCAAAAACGGGGGGCTGTGTTGAGCAGCCCCCCGCGATTTCCAACTCACTTGTCGAACTGACTCAATTAGCCAATCAGTTCCTTGATCGCCGTGCCGCCGTTGGCCAGCTTCATTGGACGGCCACGCTTCGAGGTATGAACCGTATCCAGCGGGATGCCGAGTGCATGCGAAGCGGTCGCCCAGATGTCGCCGGGTTGGTAACTCTGGCTGCTGGCCACTGACACGCCGTCCTTATCGGTCTCGCCGACAGCAACGCCACCTTTGAGTCCACCGCCGCCGATCATGACCGACCAGCTTGCAGCCCAGTGATCGCGGCCGACATCCTGATTGATGCGCGGAGTACGAGCGAACTCGCCCATCCACACCAGCACCACGTCATCCAACATGCCCCGTTGCTTGAGGTCCGTCGTCAAGGCGGCGATACCAGCGTCGAGGGCAGGCAAACGTTGATTCTTCAGAGTTTCGAAGACGTTCGCGTGCAAGTCCCAGCCGCCGAAATCGACTTCGACGAATGGCACACCCGCTTCAACCAATCGGCGAGCCATCAACAGACTGCGGCCGAACTGACCGCCGTTGCCCATCATCGCACCCGCTTGCGCTGGAGCTCCGGTATACATGTCCAAGGTTTCTTTCTTCTCATCGCCAACCTTGAAAGCAGCCATTTGCTTGGAGGTCATCAGATTGACGGCCTTCTTGTAAACGTCCTTGTGAGCTTGCCCCGAATCACCTCGCTGTGAGCCGATGAAGTTATCTTCCACCGCGCCCAGCATGTTCAGGCGCTGCTCAAGCCGACCGGGGCCGAGATCGCCCATGTCCGCATTGCGGATGCTGCCCGAGTTATCGACGAGGAACGGAGCGTGCGCCATCCCCATGAAACCGGGGCTGCTGCCGCCACCGCCGATGGAGACGAACGAAGGGATCTCAAGCTCCTTCCGCTTCGATCCCAACTCGTAGCTGACAACCGAGCCAAAAGCAGGATGCACTACCGTGGGATTTGGCACATAGGACGTGTGCATATAGTAACGACCCCGTCCGTGATCGGCTTCGCGAGTGCTCATGGCCCGAACCACGGACAAATTGTCCATGACCGCCGCCGTTTTGGGCATGTGTTCGCTGATTTGCAGGTTGCCCTTGGTGTCGATCGGTTTGAACTCGCCCCCGTTCTTGGAGCCGGGTTTCAAGTCCCAGATGTCGATGGTCGGAGGACCGCCGCTCATCCACATCAGGATGCAAGCCTTTTGTTTCTTCTTCAGTTCAGCGGCATTGGCTTGAATGTGTGAGATGAAGTTCATCGCAGGCAGCGTTGCCGCGCTGGCTGCCAAATGCTTCATGAAATGGCGTCGGGACATCCCATCGGGCGTGGACATGTGCATGATCGTCTCCAAGTTCTAATGTTTGAGTTTCGTAACGTTTGAGATCGTGACTATCGGTCGCAATGTAAGGCCCTGACCACGGTGGCCTCCGTCTGGCGGATCGCTCCGCAATTGTCAGTGATTGAAAATGAACTCGTTCGAGTTCAACAGCGCCCAGAACAGGTCTTGGTAGACTGCCAGTTGGTCGCGGTTCCCCTTCAAGAACTGCTGAGCCTTCCCCAACTCAGCCTTCGTTGGCTGGCGTCCGAGTGCCGTCAAGTAGAGCCGCTGAACCTTCTGCACATCATTCCCCTTGCCGGAGAGCAAGTCGCCCAGGTGGCTTCCCGACTTCACACTGACTGCGTCTTTAACCAGCTCGCCATTCATCATCATCAGAGCTTGAGGGATTGTGCCATCAAACGAGTTTGACTCTTCACCATCGTCGGTACCGAACGTTCTCACGAACTGCTGCAGCCACTGCTGTCGTTGCTTCTCGGACTGTTCCCAGCCGGAGCGGCCCGATTTGTGTGCGTTCGTGGCGACGATCAGCGAATCGTACAATTGCTCGGCAGTCATCGACTTTACATAGAGATGCGTAAACAGGGCCGTCTCGCCTGCGGCAGGATTGTCACGCTCGTTCTTCTTCGTACCGCGACTGGTCAAGTTGTACGCTTCACTGTTGGCGATCCATCGCATCAACTGTTTGCAGTCATAGCCACTCTTGACGAACTCGACCGCCAACCGATCCAACAAGTCCGGGTGAGTCGCCGGGTTGTGAGGGCCGATGTCATCGACTGGGCGAGTGAAACCCTGTCCGAAGAAGTGGCTCCACATTCGGTTCACCATCGCCATCGCGATCATGGGCTTTTCGCCGGCTGACATCAGCTTCGCCAATTCTTGACGGCGATCAACCGACCCGGCCGGATCGACTTCCGAGCCGAAGTAAATCGGATAGGCCACCTGCATCAAGCCGCTGCGCTTCTCGAAGTAGACTGGGCCAGCAAAGTCACGCTCGATGATCTCTGAGTAGTCGTCGTCCATTCGGCCCGTTTTCGGGTTGTACTTTCGATGGTCGATCTTTCCCGTCTGACGGAAGAAGCTATTGAACTGCCAGAACTGATCCTGCTTCCAGTCATTAAACGGATGATTGTGGCACTGGGTACACTGAACTTGCATCCCGAGGAACAGGCGAGTCGTCTTAGCGGTCATTTGAACGCCATCGTCTTGATCCTGCATTTGAGCCAGCAGAAAATTCGCAGCCCCGTTTTGCTCATAGTGACCCTCCGCCGTCACCAGATCGGAAATCACATCCTTCCACGGGCGATTCTTGCCGAAGGCTTCTCGGAAGAACTTCTGCATCCCGTCGCGACTGACGCGACGTGGCGTCTGCTGGCCAATACAAAGATTCGTCCAAACGGTCGTCCAATTGCGGGTGTAAGCGGGATCGTCGAGTAGTCGGTCAATCAGCTTCGTTCGCTTGGCTTTGTCCTTGTCGGCGATGAACGCTTCTACATCCTCGACTGACGGAATGTGCCCGTTGATGTCGAGGCAGACGCGGCGCATCCACTCCGAATCGTCGGCGACCGGGGATGGCTCGACTTCGTTGTCCTTGTATGCCGCTCGAATCTGCTGATTGATTTCTTGGATGATCACGTCGGATGAGCCGGTCGTGAACGCGGTCTCTGCCGCCGCAGCGGTCCCGATGCAAACCGCAGCCAACCCGGCCGCGACGACCAGTCGTACCGCCGCTTTTGAACACGAGGCCAAGCTGAATTCTGCCTGCCCCCAACACTTTGCCTGCTTCTGAAGACCGACTTGTGTCATATAACCCGCCACCCTTTCCGATTGACTCTGCATTGTCACTTCCGACGATCACTGCGGCATTCGTTGCCGGATTGCCAGTCGCGGAGATTAACCACCTCGACGCTACAATTGTTCGTCGGAATCTTATCGGAATCTGACAGTTCCTCCAACACAACGACGCAAGTCTCTTGGCCACAAAGTCTCTACGACATCCCTCCGCCTGTTCGCTCCAATCCAATAAGCTGAGCCGGTTGTTTCGATTGCACTGCCAATCCATCACAATAGGAATCCAATCATAGCTCGGGCTTCCCGCCGAAGACGCTGTCCGAACAAGTTGGGTGAATCGCCTCTCGTTTCTGACTCTCACTACTGGCGATCACACAACCACCGCCAGTTCGGGATGTCCCACTCGGTGATGTGAAGCATATCGCAACGAAACTTTTCCGTGAGCGAGGGTTTCAATCTGGGCTGACTCACACTCAACGCCCAACCGATCAAAGCTCGAATGAACTCGCTGAACTGTTCGCTCCTTGTCATCACCACCGCCACGCCCCTCACTCCATTGAGTATTGAGCCTCGACTTGTGAGACCAAGCTCGCGTCGCATTCTGTGAAGGAAGTTCTCATGAACCTGCCTGTGTCCTCTCGAAGATTTCGCAACGCACTCGCGATCGTCATGCCCGCTCTGGTCGGGGCGGCGGGATTGAGCCTCTTCGTGCCGGAAGCTTCCGCCGCCAACAAGCCGGAGGCCACCAAGTCTGCCAAGTCCGGCTCCATCACGGGGCCGACGGCAAGCAGCATCGCCTCCAAAGTCGATCAACTCATTCTGGTGGATCTCTCCAAAGCAGGAGTCACTCCCACCGGCCTCTGCAACGATGAAGACTATCTGCGTCGCGCGTCGCTCGACATTACCGGCCAATTGCCATCGCCGCGAGATGTCACGTTGTTCGTACTCGATCCCGATTCGGGCAAGCGCACGAAGCTCGTCGAACGGCTATTGGCTTCGTCTCACTTCGGTCAAAGCTGGGCACGCTATTGGCGCGACGTGATCTACATGCCTGCCACCGAACCACGCTCGCGACTCTCGCAGGGAGACTTTGAAAAGTGGCTGGCCGAGCAGTGGAACACGAGC
>JAYTXB010000555.1:0-13244 GCA_043743205.1 Schlesneria sp. | reverse complement strand
GCTCCCGCATCGTTCACCAAGCCGCGCCAACCGTATCATTTTCCCGTACTCGACCGCCGATGCGAGCCCCCATCATTCGCCGTGCCGAACAGTGTTGGGTCAGGACTCTTTGAACCGCGACCACACAATACGCAATCTCCTGAGAGATGTTTCGCCTGTCCCGGCAGGGTGGCCGGGGCAGGAGCGGCTTCGTGACTGCGTGAGATATAATAGTGTAGGCTGCGTGCAGGGATATCAGGGTTAGCCAGCGCGGGGTGGCCCTGACGCGGCTTTGGGCGTCCGGGCCGCGAGCGACAAGAGGCACAGGGGACAGACTTCACTTTGAAACAGCCTCTTGTGATTTCATCACCCGGCGACAATCGATGCCATCCAACGATTCTCTCGGCTTCCAGACGAGCCAAGATGACGACGAAAAACGTTGGAAATCAGGCAAGGCGAGCGTTACCATCCAGCCAGACCATCGGGATGAGCGTCAAGTCCATTCCATCTGGGAAATCTCGGATAAAGTGACATCGAGTTTACATGGTGTGCGTCTGCTCCTTAGTGCTTCAAGGGCGTCCGAATGAAGTTTGCTTCAGTTCAACCACTTTTGGTGTGGGTCTTGGTGACGTTGTTTGCATGTCTCGAACCGAGCGCTGTTTCTTTGGCCGAGGGCAGGATCGAAAAGTCGACAAAGGGGCTCAAAAATCCGCCGCGGTACAACAAGAGCGGGGAACGGATCGACGTCACCGGGCAAGTGATTGAGGACGGACCAAAGGAGATCGATGTCGAGGCATTTCTTAAGGCCCATGCCGCTGGTGAGGGAGACCAGTACAAGGGGTATCTGGTCACCGGAAGCGCACACCACTTCAGCGGACAGGAATCAATCAGCGACGACGCTGGCAACAAGGCCCCGCTCTTCACGCTCTGCCCGCTGGCGAAGATGTCGACCGGCACGATCCGCCCCATTCGCACATTGAAAGACTGGACCGACGCGCAGCTTCAGGGGGCTGAACTCCTGCAGGTGTCGGTTCGTGGAAAGAACCTGAAGGGCAAACCGGGCGGCGGCTTGGGAGTGCGGTACTTTTTTTCAGGCACCTGGGAAGGCAATACGACCGAGATGACCAATTCGTTAAAGGTGGTCGGCAGCGAACCGCCGGCGAGTACTGTTCCGATCTTGGTCGATGGGACGATCAGCCTGACCAAGCCAAAGGCCGAGAAGACCGAGTCCGTGCCTGCGGGCAACGCCGACATTGAGAAGTCGGCAGCGGCCATGCTTCGGCTCGCGAAGTCGCTGGACAAGCCGGGGACGCAAGAAAAAGCCAGAGTGCGGTATCAGGAACTCATCAAAAAGTATCCGGACTCCGAGGCGGCAAAGGAGGCGCAGAAGTTGATCGGGGAACAGTGAATGCAATCACACTGGGTGGCCGGGGCCGAAACGGCTTCGCGATGCCCCGGTCTGTTGAGGCCATCTCCGTCTGCGTGGCTTCGCCCAAAGCCGCTCCAGCCACGGCCACCCGCCGCACTCAACGGCCGGTGGAACTGGCTCTACGGACTCACTTCGCGAGACGTTCAAACTGTCGTTGCCAGACGGTGGTCTCGTCGGTCAGGCCGTGCTTCGTCGCAAACGCCGCGAGAGCCTCACCACGTTTGATGGCATCCGCTCCGCAGTCACGTAGGGTGTGTGGAGTCTTCGGAACACACCATTTGTGGTCGTGAGTTGGTGCGTTCCGAAGACTTCACGCACCCTACACTGCGGTAGTACGGATGGTAGGCAGTGAGAAACAGGGTGTCGGCAACGCTTGCCCCCCTCACCCTAACCCTCTCCCCCGAAGACGGAGGAGAGGGGACATGAGCAGCGTCTCAAATCACTTCTCGAAGAACGGGAACAACTGCTTGAGTTCCGCTGCGTTTGGTCGGCGGCCGTATTCGCAGAGTTCGAAGGCTTCAGCGTATTTGACGACCTTGCCTCGCTCTTCGCCGTAGAGGGTGATGAGGTTGTCTCGGAAGCGGTTGGCTTCGGCGGACTGGCGGTCGTGCCAGCGTTGCTTGAGCCAGGCCTTGCGACCGGCAATGTCGCTCGCGGGGGGAACTTTGCTGACGAACTCTTCGCTGCCGTTGGCTCCCCCTTCGTAGACTTGGGACTCCAGTTCGTGCAGAGCCTCGACCTTGAGGTCGAAGACATCATCCACGGCCACGGTCATGTCGGGCTTGAACGGGTAGGGCTTCTGAAAGCCGTCGCTCGAATAGAGGAAGACCGGGTTCTTCTTCAGGTAGGGCGTGTCGGGACAGAAGAAGGGGACCGTGACCATGAAGGCCGCGTCCTGCACGAGGATGCCGACGTAACGATGGTCGGGGTGATAGTCCCACGGGCGGTGAGCGATCACGATGTCGGCCTTCCACTCGCGAATGACCTTGGTGATGAGGCGGCGGTTCTCCAGAGTCGGTTCGAGTTCCCCGTCGTGAATGTCGAGTACTTGCGATGTGACGCCGAGCTTCTTCGCCACGGCGGCCGATTCGGCGGCGCGACGTTGAGCGAGTGGCCCGCCCGCCATCTGCCAGTGCCCGATGTCCCCGTTCGTCACCGAGCAGAGCTTCACATGATGCCCCAGCTTCGCCCATTTGGCCGCTGTGCCGCCCGCCTTGAACTCAGCGTCATCGGGATGCGCCCCGAAGACGACGATCCGCAGTTTGCCATCGTCGGGTGGAGACTGAGCCATCGCGAAGGAAGCGGAAAGCGTGATCGACGCGAGGCAGACAACGGCCAACGCGACTCGATGACAACGACGGGACATGGCGAGGCTCCTGAATGTGGTTCGTGTGTGGCCAGCGGTCGCCCACCGGAATCGCGGCAAGTGTGAAAGCCTCGCGAAGTTGGCTCTCACGTTCAGCCCCTTCAATTCGCCTTGAGCAACCCCATCAACCAAGCTCCCCCCACGAGGACCACGATCGAGACCACAATGGCGGTCCACAGAACCTTGGTCGGTGGCGGAGTGAGTTTCGGTTCGTTCACGTCGGTTGGCGTTGGCATGAGCATTCCTCTTTGGGGGGAGTGATCCGGTTCCGAGGTTGAGTAGCGACCACGGGCAACCGTTCGTTCGTCCGTGCGCGAACGAAGAATAGCGGCGGTTCGCCGTCTCGACGAGAGTTCGATCCCCCTCCAGCCACTCAGGAATCGCGGCTGTCCGCCCGACTCGTCGAGGCTGCATCGGACAAAGCCTTGGGGTCGCGGTGGAATCCGGCCCGTGCGGCGGTATACCATCCGGTCTCGATCTGGTTTCTCTGGCGATACGAACCAAACGACGAACGAATTCCCTCATCGGAAAGCTCGACAACCATGCCGAATTGGACGCGAACGTTGCTCGCGGTGTTACTCGTTCCGGCGGTCGCGTTCAGCGAGAACTGGCCCGGTTGGCGGGGGCCGCGCGGGGACGGGACGAGTGTCGAGGCGAACGTGCCGCTGAAGTGGGACGCCACCCAGGATGAGGGGATCGCGTGGAAAGCCGCCGTGCCGTATGGCGGGCACTCGTCGCCGGTCGTGTGGGATGACCGGGTCATCGTCACCGGTGCGGACGAAGTGAACCAGCGGCGGATGCTGATGGCGTTCGATCGAGTCAGCGGCAAGTTGCTGTGGGAGCAGGAGGTCGCCAAGGCACCGCTTGAAAAGAAACACAAGCTGAATAGTTGGGCGTCGGGGACTCCGACGACCGACGGCAAGCTGATTTACGTCGCGTTCCTTGATGAGAAGGAGATGCTCGTCGCGGCGTATGACCTGCAAGGAAACGAACGGTGGTCCGTGCGGCCCGGCGTTTTCTCCAGCGTTCATGGCTATTGCAGTTGCCCGGTGCTGTTCGAGCAGACTGTCATCGTGAACGGCGATCACGACGGCGAGGCTTACCTCGTCGCACTCGATCGCGAAACGGGCAAGACCGTGTGGAGGACGCCGCGCGAGAACAAGACTCGCAGCTACTGCACGCCCATCATCCGCGACATTGATGGTCGGACGCAGATGATCCTGTCGGGGAGCAAGTGTGTGGCGAGCTACGATCCGCGCACCGGCCAGCGACACTGGATTCTCGATGGCCCGACCGAACAATTCGTCGCGTCACCGGTAGAGAACAAAGGGCTGATCTTTATCACGGGCGGCTTCCCCGATAAACACATCCTCGCCATCGACCCGCGCGGCTCGGGCAAGATCAGCGAGGAGAGCCATGTGAAGTGGCACCATCTCAACAAGGGAGTCAGCTATGTTCCCTCGCCCGTCGCCGCGAACGATTTTTTCTTTTGCGTGTCTGATGGTGGCGTGGCCAGTTGCTACGACGCGGTCACCGGCGATGTGAAGTGGCAGGAGCGACTCGGCCGACATCACAGCGGATCGCTCGTCGCGGCAGCCGGTCGCGTCTATTTCGTCGATGACGACGGCATCACGCACGTCATGGACGCGGGACCAGAATTCAAAATCCTCGCTCAAAACCCGCTCGGTGAGGAAGTCTACTCGTCCCCGGCGATCAGTCGCGGCCAGATGCTGATTCGTGGCGAGAAGCATCTGTTCTGCATCGGCGATCGCAGCGAGAAGACGGCGGCGAAGTGACGCAACAACTAACGGCTCGCATTGTCAGAGTCTCAGTCATGGAATGACTGAGCTACGCAGGCCGGTCATTCCATGACTGGAATTGAGTTCAAAACAGGTTCCCCGATCATGCCACTCGAACTCCCCGACATCAGCAGCATCACGGTTGATGAGGCATCGTTGGCGATCATTGAGGACACGCACCAACTGGCGCGGAAGGTGAACGAGTTCCGGCCGCTCGCCGAACCAACGCTGTCGGAACTGCGGCGTCGTTTGATGACGGAAGAGGTCTATCACAGCAACGCCATCGAAGGGAGTACGCTCTCGCTGCGCGAAACGACTGAGATTCTCGCGACGGGTGAAATCTATCTTGACAAGCAGCGTGAGGCCCAAGAAGCGTTGAACCTGATGCAGGCGATTCAGCACGTTGAAAGTCTTCGACCGAATTCAGCTGCGGCCCACGATTTGAACGCCCTCTTGGAGGCGCACCGACTCGTGCTGACTTCGGTCAATGACGCTGAAGCGGGCCATCTGCGAAACCATCCGGTTATGATTCGCGCCGCGAAGTATCAGCCTCCCGACTCGGATGAAGTCCCTGAATTGATGACGCAGTTCATGGAACGGCTAGCCATCAGCCATTCCGCCGATCAGGTACTGAGAGCCGCGTGGGCGCATTGGACGCTGGCTCGCATCCATCCGTTCGGCGACGGCAACGGGCGCATTGCTCGCCTGTGGCAGAACCTGATCCTGTTCCAAGGCGGCCTGACAGCGGCACTCATTCGCAGCACGGAACGGAAGGAGTACTACGAAGCCCTGCAACTGGCAGACGGTGGCGAATTCAACCCGCTCGTGCAGTTCGTCGCCCGCTGTTGTCAGTTGACCCTCGACGAGTACATCAATGCCCAACAGGCTGTTGATGAATTGAAAGATTGGGCCAAGACATTGGTCGATCCCAACTCAAACATTCCTTCGGCGGAAGAATTGACTCTGCAATACACCCGCTGGGCGTTGCGAATGGAAACGCTCCGAGACGCCTTTGAAAGATGTGCAGCTCAACTGACGGATGTTTCCAAGGGAATTACCTCGTTCACCATCACTGCGGTGCCGATTCTGACGCAGGACAAATGGGAAGCACTATGGAATTCGGCGGTAGTCAAGTCGAGACGTTTCTTTGAACTTCAATGCCAACGTGGACGAGGTCGCGTGACCTATAGCTTCCATTTCCGGCCGTGGTTCCCGACGAACGAAGGGCGGGGCGCGGGTCACGCGATTGAACTCGAGTGTGATGTCGTAGCATCAAAAACGTGGCAGCATCGTGACACGTGTCAGAACGTTCTACCTTGGACTGTAATCGCGATTGAATCTGAGCTCTTGTGCTTTCGAGATGACGGCAGCGGGAACGTGGTGAAAATCATCGGCTGTGCAATGGATGTGGCCAAGCAGTTCTTGGCAGACGTTTACAAAAACGTCTTGAACGGCGTCCCGCGAGATGATGACACTCCGTCTCCCACAATTGAGGAAGTAGAACCGCAATGACAAGAGCAGTGCTGATCCGAGTCGCTAAGGATCGGCGCAGCAATCACTGTCGGGATTGGGTGAGCCGGGTGCCTGCCGTGAGGCCCCGGACTTTTTGGCGAAGAATCCGGGGCCTTACGGTACCCGGCTCACCTCGATCTTCAGATTGATACCGCCAGTGATTGATGCGCCAGTCCTAATGCCAGCAGATGATTGCCCTCACAACCAAGATTGATCCCTCAACTAGAACCGCTGCCTAATGCGATGGGTGGCTCGGAAACCTACCGCATCATGCGCGACTACCAACAACTACTTCGTGACTACTTTGCCGATCCACTTGCCAAGCCACTGCGGCCGAATGAGCTGGCTCAGGAGTTGGGGCTGGGGAAGAACGACTTCAAACGGTTCAAGGATGCCGTCGAGGGACTCGTGGCCGATGGTCGGCTCCTGCTCGGCAAGAACAAGCTGGTGCGGTCGGCCGCGCCGGTGGATTCGATTGCGGGGACGGTCAAGCGAACGGGAAAGGGAAACGGGTACTTCCGGCCTCACGATTTGACGCAGCTCGAACCGGGTGAGTCGCTCTACATCTTCCCTGAGGATTTGCAGGATGCGTTTACGGGGGATGAGGTTCTCGTTCAGTTGCTGAAGCGGCGGGAGCGAAGCCAGCGGTGTGGTCGCGTGATCGAGATTCTCTCGCGCGGGTCGAAAGCGTTCGTCGGGACTTACTTTGAGCAGCGCGATCATGGGTTCGTGCGGATCGATGGCAATCAGTTTGAAGGCCCGATCTCGGTGGGCGATCCCGGTGCGAAGGGAGTCATTCCTGAAGACCGCGTGGTCGTGGAGATGCTGCGATTCCCGAGTCACGACGAGGCGGGCGAGGCGGTCATCACGAAGGTACTCGGTGTGCGAGGGGCTCCCGGCGTCGATCTCCAAACGATCATCGCCGAGTTTGAACTGCCCGATGAATTCCCCGAAGCAGTGCTGGCGGAGGCGCGCTTGCAGGCGCAGATGTTTGAGGAGGAAGTGAGCCTCCCTGGCACGGTGCCAATTGATGCGCGTCGCGTAGCGACCGTGGTCCCCTCGCCCCCGTCTTCGGGGGAGAGGGCTAGGGTGAGGGGGCCGAGCGGTGATGACGCGAGCCAAACTGAGCAGACATCTTCTTCCATATCGCTCCCCGCCGAACAGTTCGCTGAGTTCGCCGGTCAACCCACAACAAAAGCCCCCCTAACCCTAACCCTCTCCCCCGAAGACGGGGGAGAGGGGACCGGAGCAGAGGACTCGCTCGCGGGTTCTGTCTCACTTCTCACTTCTCTCCATACTCGTCTCGATCTGACTAACGAGCTCATCATCACGATCGACCCGGTGGACGCACGGGACTTCGACGACGCGATCTCGCTCACGCGCGAGGATGATGGGAACTGGCGGCTCGGAGTTCACATCGCCGACGTGGCGCACTTCGTTCGGCCGGGGACGTTGCTCGACAAGGAAGCTCATCGGCGCGGAACGAGCGTTTATCTCCCCGACAAAGTGCTGCCGATGCTACCCGAGGTCATCTCAAACGCCCTGGCGAGTCTTCAACAGGGACGCGTCCGCTATACGAAGTCCGCCTTTATCACACTCAGCCCCGAGGGAATCCCACTGGACGCCGAGTTCGCAAACTCGAAGATCAAGGTCGTTCAGCGATTCGCGTATGAACAGGTGATGCCGCTGGTGGAAGGGTTGAGGGTTGAGGGTCGAGGGTTGAAGGGCAGAGAAGACGGCGATGACTCCACTCCGGTCCCCTCGCCCCCGTCTTCGGGGGAGAGGGCTAGGGTGAGGGGGCCGAGCAGTGAAGACCGCCTCCACGAAGAATCAAATATTGGTGCGAAGGCGGGTGACGATGGCATTGGCGGAACAGACCAACGAAGAACCCCTCACCCTAACCCTCTCCCCTCCAAAGCGAGGGGCGAGGGGACTGGAATCGAACCCGATGTCGCCCCCAACGTCATCGCCCTGCTGCGCGACATGCACGGGCTGGCGATGATCTTGCGAAAGAGGCGGTTCGCACGCGGGGCACTCGATCTGAATCTGCCCGAGGTCAAGATCGACATGACTCGCGACGGAACTGTGGCCGGAGCGCATCGGCAGCAGCACGACGAGAGCCATCAAATCATCGAGGAGTTCATGCTCGCGGCCAACATCGCCGTCGCGACGAAGCTGACCGACTGCGGCATCCCTTTCCTACGGCGCAACCACGCTGCTCCCGACGAAATGAAGCTCGGCGTCTTGAGTGAGTTCGCCAAATCGCTCGGCTACAAAACGAAGACGATGCCCGGCCGAGCTGATCTCCAAAAACTGCTGAAGGAAGTGCAGGGGACTCCCCACGAGTACGCGATCAGCTACGCCACGCTCCGCAGCATGAAACAGGCGGTCTATGGTCCCGAGGATGACATCGGCCACTACGCGCTGGCCTTCGATCACTACTGCCACTTCACCAGCCCGATCCGACGTTACCCCGATCTGGCCATTCATCGGTTGATTGATGAGGTGGTGAAGAAGGAGTCGAAGCTGGCCTCGGTTCGGCGCGGGTCTCCCAACCCCGCCGGAGCTTCCGACCGTAGGTCTCCGCTTTCTTCAACGAATGATCTGTTCACGAAAGATGGAAAACAGGAGCAGGCAGAAGCTCAGCAGGTGACTCGCGCACACTCCGCGACCGGGGACAACAACATTGCGGAACGGCGTGTCCGTGATGAGTTGCCGTTGGGGAAGAAGAAGCCGAAGCAGAAGCCCCCTCACCCTAACCCTCTCTCCCGAGGACGGGGGCGAGGAGACAAGCAAAGCGAGGACGGTCCGCAGCAGAACTTTCCAGCGGAGTTGGTTCAGCTCGGTGTCTGGTGTTCAATGACGGAGCGTCGCGCGCAGGATGCCGAGCGGGAACTGATCAAGTTGAAGATGCTGGAGTACCTCACGAAGCACATCGGGGATGAACTACACGCGACGGTCACGGGAGTCGAAAAGTTTGGCCTCTTCTGCACGGGAATCGAACTTCCGGCTGAGGGTCTCGTCCACATCAGCACGCTGGGTGACGATCGTTATGACTATGACGACCGCTCGCACACGCTGGTTGGTCGCCGCAGTAATCGAACCTTCCGGTTGGGCGACTTTGTGAAGGTCATCGTGGCCAAAGTCGATCTCGTCGAACGAAAGCTAGAAATGCGGCTGGTCGTCGAAGAGAACGCTGCCTCCCGTGAGTTTCAGCGGCGGGAATCTCAGTCGCGCCAAGACTCGCACCCGTCGAAGCACAAGTCCCAGGGGCCTCCCAAAAAACGCGGAAAGCGGCGGTGAAAGTGCGGGACGAGAATGAGATTGGGCCTAGATTTCTCTGACCCACTCCCTTTCCCTCTGGCACATCGCTTGCGTCGTCGAGCTTCGCGTGCGAAACCGAGTGCGGGTCGCAGTGATTGGTTCGGTCGTGTCGGCCTGACACGCTTCGTCAACACAAGTCAGTGCGGCATGGCGCATCGGGTTGGAGTCCTCACGGCACGGCGGTGTAGAGTTCCCGAGCGTGCGAATTTGAAACTCATTGCTTGGCTCAGTGGCGGGACTTTGAATTGTAAAGTTTGCCAACATCAACAGAGTTTGTGGCGGGGAAAGTGGTGAGACGATGAACAGAACATCCTTGAGGACAGCCTGCGTTCGAGCAGAGCGAGTCACAATTTCCAAACAATGGTTGATAGCAGCGCTGTGTTGGGGGCTGCTCGCGGCCGCGACCGCTCGTTCGGCCTGCGGACAGGAGCGCGGTCTGCGACCGTCACCTGCCCCCGGCAATCGCTTCGCGCCGGTGCCGTTGGAATCGGGGATGGCTCCGTTGCCCGTTCAGCCGCGAGGAACGGTAGCTCCAATTCCCATGGGGCCAGCGGGACCGGGACAGGGGCCAGTCTCTCTCTCGCCCCCCATTTACTTGGAGCCTGCGCCCGACTTCTTCGGTTCACCGGGGTTCCGCTCCGCGCCGTTTGTGTCTCAGTATGGCGACGTATCTGTACGACAGCCGTTCGCTCCGACTCAAGGCATGAATCCGCCTTTCGAAGTGCGGCGAGTTCCGAATGACCGCTCCGTTCAACAAACTCTGGCCCAACTCGTCAGTCGTCCGGCCAACGTGCGCGTCAGTGTGAGTGAGGATTTTCTGAACCGCCTCGTTGCGCGCGAGGAAGTTCAGCCGGGGCCGGTGCGAGATAAAGTACTCGGTGCGGATGTCGCAGGCCGACAGACAACGACCTCGCGGCTGGTACTCGATTTGAAGCCGTCGCAGGATAAGGCTCACGCCGCGTTCAAGCTGACCGGTGACGTGCAGATGCAAGTCACGGGGACAACGCCTCAAGCGATGGTGGACACCGCCGGACAGCAGCAGTTTGTCGCGGTGAAGGAGGTGTTCTTTGACGGCCGTTGGCTTTCTACGAAACATGCGACGGTCTTGGTGCGTGCCCGCAATCAAACCGTCGGAGCAATGACACCGCTCACGGGTTCCATCTTCGGTGGGCTGGCGGAACGGATCGCGTATCGAACGGCCGAACGGATGCGTCCCGAGGCCGAAGCGATCGCACGCGACCGTCTCGCAGAGAAGGTCTATCCCGCGTTCGATGGTGAGATCGACAAGCAGCTCTCGGACGCGAACCGTCTCCTCGAACAACAACTTCGCAAACGCTTGGAGCAGGCGGAACTGGTCCCCTCTTCGCAGTTCGTTTCGACGACCGACACTCGCTTGGAGTACGGCGCACTGATCGGCGGCAAGTCAGCGGCGGCCGTACTCTTGCGACCTCCCACAATCAGTGCCGACGGTGCGGTGAGCCTGATGCTGCACGACAGCCTCTTGAATGAGTTGATCGAACGAACCTCACTGCGCGGCTATCAAACGACTGATAAGGAACTCAAACAACAGGTCACTCAGTTGCTCGGTGCCCTGCCGGGTGTGAAGGTCTCGTTGCCGGAGGAGAAGCCGGCGGCAGCACCGTTTGGACTGCCACTGCCGGGGATGAGTCTGATCACCAACATCGAGTTCGATGAGGTGACTCCGCTGACGGTGCGTCTCGATCAGGATCGACTGACGACCACGATCAAAGCCGCGTTCAAACCGGCCGGACAAAAGTTGTTCCCGCCGATGACGGTCACAATCGAGTATCGCGCCGTGATTGAAGGCAACGTCGTGCGACTCGCCCCGGGCCAACCGCGCGCGGTCGCCCAAGGGAGCGAGGACTCATCGCGCGAACCGACCGTGGCTGAAATGACCGTACAAAACTCGTTCGCCTCAGCACTACCAACGCTTGAGGTGGACCAGTCGCTGCTTGCTGCGTACTGGACCCATCACGGCCCCGCTCCGCGCGTGACCTCGTTCAAATCGCGTGAGGGTTGGTTGGCAGTCACGATTGACTGAGATTGTTTTGTCCGTCTGCTTTCCCCTCTGCTGAGACTCTCGCCATGTTGCGTTCGCTCGTCGCTCTTTGTCTTGCGGTTCTTGCGACACCCGTATCGGCCGCTTCACCGCGAAACGTGATCGTCATCGTGGCCGATGATTTGGGGAAGCAACTCGGTTGTTATGGCGACAAGATCGCGAAGACACCCAACATGGACCGGCTCGCGTCGCAGGGAGTGCGATTCAATCGAGCCTACTGCACGACAGCCAGTTGCAGTGCGAGTCGTTCCGTATTGATGAGCGGCCTGCACAACCATGCGACCGGTCACTACGGCCACGCTCACGGGGAAGGCCACTTCAGCACGTATGAGTCCGTTCGCTCGTTGCCCGTCATGCTGAATGAGTCTGGTTATCGGACGTGTCTCATCGGGAAGTACCACCTTGCCCCCGAGTACACCTACAAGTTTGAAACGCAACGGCAAGAAGGAACTCAAGGGGCACGCAACACGGTACGGATGGCTCAGAACGCAAAGGCTTGGATCGCGGAGAACGACGCGCGACCCTTCTTCCTCTACTTCTGTCCGACCGATCCGCATCGCGCCGGAGCGGACTCGTTCGCGAACCATCCCGATCAGCCTGACTTTTATCCCGGCATCAAGCCTGCGGTCTATCGGCCTGAAGAGGTCACGGTTCCCTCGTGGCTGTCGGATCGGCCCGAGGTTCGGCAAGAACTCGCCGAGTACTACCAGTCGATCGCGCGGATGGATGTGGGGATCGGCACGTTGCTCGACGCCCTGCATGAGACCGGTCATTGGGACGACACGCTGGTGATGTTTCTCAGCGACAACGGCCCGCCGTTTCCGGGTGCCAAGACGACGCAGTACGAGCCGGGAACAAACCTCCCGTTGATCGTGCGCGACCCGCGTTTGAAGACTCAAGGCCACACCAGCGACGCGCTCGTGACGTGGGTCGATGTGATGCCGACAGTCCTCGATTACTGCGGTGTCGAACCGAAGTCGATCGAACCAGTACGACCGATGGAAAACAACAGTCGCCCTCCTGTCGCCGGTGAAGGACGGAAGGCCAACGCTGCGAAGGAGGCTGGTGAACTGAAGCCATACAAACTGCACGGTCGTTCGTTCTTGAGTATCCTCGATCAGGCGAAGCCTTCGGGTTGGGATGAGGCGTACTACTCGCACACGTTCCACGAGGTGACGATGTACTACCCGATGCGAGCGATTCGGAGTGGCAAGTTCAAGTTGATCTTCAACATTGCCAACCCACTGCCGTATCCGTTCGCGTCGGACTTGCAGGACTCGCCGACTTGGCAGGCGGTTCTCAAACGGAACGACGAGTACGAGCAGTACGGCCAGCGCACGGTCAAGACGTACCGACATCGCCCGCGTTTTGAACTGTTCGACTTGGAAGCCGATCCGCACGAGACCAAGAACCTCGCCGATGATCCCGCTCACAAGGTGACGCTGGAGACGTTGCAAGCGAAGCTCCACAAGTGGCAGGCCGCGACGAAAGACCCGTGGGATTCAAAGTGGACGTATGAATGAACAATCCACGGATTGAACGAGCCGCGCGATGACGCTCGGAGGTGACCGCTTGGAGTACTTTAGTACCCTGAAAAACGTTGCCCACGCGGTTAAACGAACATTCCAAATCGGGAAGTCATTGCGAACCAGTGCCTTAGCAGCGTGTTGAAGAACCGTAGGATGGACGCCTCGTCCGTCCGTTTCCAATTGCTTTTCGCTCGGACGAGGCGTCCAAGCTACGTTTTTCAACAGG
>JAYTXB010000554.1:0-10273 GCA_043743205.1 Schlesneria sp. | reverse complement strand
CATTCGCCACCTCCGAAAACCGTCTTGGCAACGACCGACTTTTCCGAAGGTAGCCTGATCGCGGCTCGACAAGGGCTGCAAATAGCTCAGCAGGCACAGTCGGAGTTCCACCTGTTGCACGTCATTGAAGAACTCGATGAAGAACTCATCAAACGCTCTCCACATGGAAGCCCGATGCGGAAGGACATCAATGACTATGCCAAGCAGCGACTGGAAGCGTTCATGCGGTTGCTCGCGGTCGATGCCAGTCGAGTAACACTGCACCTGTCGCTGGGAACCGCTTGGCAAGAGATTGCTCGGTTGGTTCAACATCGGCATGCGGACCTCGTTGTGATTGGCACGCTGGGGCGAACCGGAGTCTCTCGCTTTCTGCTCGGTAACACCGCTGAAAGGGTTTTGGAAACGTGCGACTGCAGCATCCTCGCCGTCAAACCAGACGGGTTCGTATCACCCGTTGATCCGACGTTTCGAGTCTTGCATCCAAGTTGATTCGATCATTCGTGGCCGGGCATTCAATTCCTTCCCTCTGCTCGTTTCTGGCATGTCGCAGACGAAGTGCTGGAGGACGCAGCGGGGTGAGGGCTCGCCGCGACTGCGGTCGGCCGAAGAAGCTCGCCTGCGCAACGCGGTGGTTCATTCAGTCATTCAAGGACAACCGGTTTGACGATTCCGCTGGCGAGGTCGTAGACGCCGCCAGCGACCTTCAACTTTCCGTCCCTGACCAGGCGTCCGATGACCGGGGACGACTCGGCGAGAACCTGAGCCTGATTGCGGACGTTCGCTTCAACGGCGATGTCGAGATTCCCTTTGGCGACTCGCACCGCAGGTCGAATGTGCTGGAACAAGCCGCTGATTTGGCCGGGGACTTCGGCCCCCTGAAGCGTCGCTGCCACGGCTCCGCAGGAGGTATGGCCAAGAACGTAAAGCACTTTTGCGCCCAGCAGCAACGTGCCAAATTCAAGACTGCCGACGTTTTCGCTGGTGGCCACATTGCCCGCAATGCGCGTGACGAACAGATCGCCAAAGCCCTGATCGAACACCATCTCGATGGGAACGCGAGAATCGGCACAGCCGAGAAACGCGGCAAACGGAGTCTGTTTTGGAGCGATGGCTTTGACTCGGTCCATGTCACGATGAGCCGCAAGCGACTTTCCGGCGGCAAATCTCCGGTTGCCCGCGTACAACGCGGCGAGCGCTTCATCGGGAGTGGCAGGTGATATTTGGAGAGGCTCGTTTGACTGCTCACCAAGAGCCTGTGGTTGCACAGCCATTTCTCCCGTCTCGAACGCCCCCAAGGCCCACCCCGCAGCGGCGGACTCGCACAACCAGGCTCGTCGAGTCGATGCAGTGGTCTCCACCGTTTTTCTGTTCATGAACTCAAACATACTTTTCTCCTCTCACCACTTGGACCTGAGACACAAAAGCAATCACGGCGTAATTCGGAAAGTAAGACTTGGTGAGTCGTTCCAGCAGTCGATCCGTGACCTCTGCGGTCGTGATGACCTCCAACTTGACGTTCTGACCGGGGACTTCGCCTGCGCGCATGTGGCGCGAGCCTTCGCCCTCAACAAGGGTCCACGTGTACCCCTTCACTCCGGTATGTTTGAGGTCTTCAATCAGACGCTCCTTGAGAACCTCTTCGGCGATGATGGTGAGCATTGGCAGTGTGGTCGTTTGCATGATTCTCCTTTCAAGTTTTCTCAGGCCATCCACTTGGCAAGTTGGAAGTAGAGTGGAATCCCGATCAGCAGATTGAACGGGAATGTGATCGCCAACGCAGCGGTCAGATAGTAGGAGGGATTGGCCTGCGGAAGAGTCATGCGGACGGCGGGCGGAGCCGCGATGTAAGAGGCACTGGCCGCCATCGCCGCGAGAACGGTGCATCCCCCGACCGAAAGCCCCGCCCAATGAGCCAGCGCAACCGCAAGAGTTCCATGCAGGACGGGCATGATGGTGCCGAACGCCAGCAACGACGGCCCCGCGACCTTGAGGTCTCCCAGTCTCGAACCGGCAACAATCCCCATCTCCAACAAGAAGAGCGTGAGTGCCCCCTTGAACATCCCTTCGAAGAACGGCTTGATCGGTTCGTAGCCTTTGTCCCCCATGATGCAGCCCACGATCAGGCCGCCCACCAGCAGAATCATGGATCGCGCCGTGAGGACTTCGTGCAGCACGTGACTGAGAGGACGTGCCTCTTCAGCCGACTTGCCATCCGCTGCCGTGGTGGAGGCATCTTTGCAGCTGATGGCGCTCGACCTCGCAATCTGGATGGCACCGATCGCCAGTGCGATGTGAATTCCGGGGCTTTCCATCAGCGTCAACAAGGTCGGCAGGAAGCCCTCCATTGCTTCGCCCTGAGCCACCACAAACTGTTGAGCCGCGATGAATGTCACCGCCGAGACCGATCCGTAGTGCGCCGCGATCCCCGCCGCGTCGGCCACCGAAAATCGGCCGATCCGCCGGAGAACGAGATAGGAGGTGACCGGCGTGATGCAGCCCAGCAGTAACGTAATTGCCGCCGGCCAAGCAATCGCGGCAAATGATGCGTGGGCCAATTCGACCCCACCCTTGAGACCCAGCGCCAACAGCAAGTAGACTGACAACGAAGCATACAGATCCCGAGGCAGGCTGAGTTCGCTTTTGACCAGTCGCGAACAAACCCCCAGCCCGAAGGCGAGAGAAAGCGGAGAACACAGATTTTGCCTTAGCACGTCCAACATAAGCACGCCTCCTGTTTTGTGAATCAAAATACACGAAACTTTATTCGCGTATTTTGTATCGGCACTTTTCCGTCAACGCAAGCATGGATTATGAAAAAAAAAACGATGGTTCGTTCCGTGTCACGGGCGGCGGAGCCGGAAGTTCCGGCTGGCTGGACGTTTTTGACCAACCACACGCACGTGTTGTGGTGCATCTATCGGAATCCCGAAATCCGGCTGCGCGAAGTGGCTCAACTGATTGGCATCACCGAGCGCATGGTCCAGAAAGTGGTGGCCGATCTGGCGGAGGCGGGATACCTGCAAGTCGACAAGCAGGGGCGCTGCAATGTCTACGAGGTGGACACCGACCAGACGTTGCGCCATCCACTGGAGTCGCACTGCCGCGTCGGGCAATTGCTGGAACTCCTCCGAAAAACAAACCCATAACCTCCGACCAGAGGTTATCCCTGTTTTGTTTCGAGTGCAGACAGGGACGATCTTCTCAACGAACGAACCCCGGCTCCCTGAAGGAACCGAGGTTCATATGCCACTTGGTTTGCAAGACGCTTCGGTCTACTTGCCGAGTTTCTCCTTTAAGAGCTTCTGCATGTCGTCCCAGCTCTTTTCGTCGGCGGCCTTGTTGTACCGCAGGCCCGGCAAGTTGAACTTCTTCGAGGCTTCATCGGCCTCGGGAACAGTGAAGCTGTGACGCGCACCGGGGTACGAAACGAACTCGTATTTCGCACTTCCCGTGTCGAGAGCCGCGCGAAACGACTTGATGGCCTCGGCGGGAATGAAGGTGTCATCTGCCCCGTTACAGATCAGAATCTGAGCCTTCGTCGCCTGCACCTGTTCGGGTGTGGGGACCACGAGTCCCCCGTGAAAACTCGCAATCGCCTTGAGGTCTGTCCCCGCGAAGGCCAACTGCTGGACTGTCGATCCACCGAAGCAGTAGCCAATGGCCGCGAGGTTGTTCTTGTCGCACTGAGGCTGAGACTTGAGTACGTCCAGCGCGGCGAGTCCTCGCTTGCGCCAGTCCTCAACATTCGAGCGAACCTGTCCGGCCATCGCGGTTGCGTCCTTGGGATGATCGACCGTCTTGCCCTCGCCATACAAATCGGCCGCGAAGGCGACGTATCCCAGTTTGGCCAGCATCTCGGCCCGCCGCTTGGCATACGCATCGAGGCCCCACCATTCGTGAACGACCAACACACCGGGTCGTGATCCAGTGATGGCGTCGTCCCATGCGAGATAGCCGTGGCAATCCAAGTCACCGTGCTTGTAGGTGATCTTCTTGGTTTGAACGGCCGCGTCGGCGGAGGCCGCCAGCACGAACAAGCCAACGAACAGTGCAAGGGGTCGCAACATGTAAATTCCTCCTGAAGAATGAGTCGCCAGAAACAGGGATCGGCCCAAATCGTAACCACCTCGCGAACCGATGCAAATGTTGCGACATAGGCCGCGCAGGTTGATCGCCCCGTCGGTAGACTTGTCTCGTCGCGGCGATCTCCTGGGCTGGTTTCCGTGCCATTCCGTGTTTTCCGCGGTTGCCCTGTCTGAACTTCCAGAGATGACTCCTCGATGACCTCACCCTACCTCGATCTTGTCGCCTCGCTTCGGCAGGCGTTTCCCCAACCGGTGTCGGATCGGGTGCATGATGCCTACTTTGTCTTCTCGTTTCTGCGGGCGCTCGATCAACTCGACGCGATGAAGTCGGCGTCGCCGCTGCTGGGTGAGCCGGCGGTCCTCGATTACGACGCGGCCAAGCGGTCTCTGGTCGATGACAGTCCAAGGCCGCTCGAACAGGTGACGCAGACACTGGTCGAACATCTGTCGGGCATGTTCATTTGGGGACATCCGCGTGCGCAGATCAACGTCATCCCGCCGCCAACCATTGCCAGTGTGATCGGAGGGTTGCTGCCGTCGATCTACAACCCGAACCTGTGCAGCGAGGAGTCGTCCCGACAGGTGGCCGTCGCTGAAGTCGAAGTCTCGTCGATGACGGCGGCTCTCGTCGGGTATGACCCTCAAAAATCGGCGGGCCTCTTCACGTTCGGCGGCACGGCGACGCTGCTGTATGGCGCGAAGCTGGGTCTCGAAAAGGCGTGCCCCGGCTCGGGCAGGGCAGGGCTGCGCGAGCGAGCCGTGATCCTCTGTTCCGAGCGGGCGCACTATGCCTGCCTGAGTGCGGCCAACTGGCTCGGCATCGGACAGGAGAACGTGATCCAAGTCCCGTGCAACGATGAGAACGAGATTCGCCCGTGCCTGCTCGAGTCGATGGCGCGCGACATCCTCAAGGACGGCGGCAAGATCGCGGCGATCGTGGCCACGATGGGAACGACCGATCACTTCGGCTTGGACGATCTCGCCGCGATCCACGACGTGCGCGAGCGGCTGGTCGATGAGTTCCATCTCGATTATCGACCGCACATCCACGCCGATGCCGTCATCGGCTGGGCGTGGTCCGTCTTCAACGACTACGACTTCGGCAAGAACCCGCTCGGCTTCCGGCATCGCACGGTGAGGGCTTTGGCCGGTGCGAAGCGTCGCATCGAGAAGCTGCCGCTCGCCGACTCAATCGGGATCGACTTTCACAAGACGGGCTTCTGCCCCTACGTCTCGACGCTGTTCCTCGTGAAGGACGCTCACGATCTGGAGTTGATCTCGCGCAAGCAGTCGGACACGCCGTACCTGTTCCACGACGGACACTATCATCCCGGCCGCTACACGCTGGAGACCTCGCGCAGCGGTTTCGGAGCGATGGCCGCGCTGGCCAACCTCCGGCTGTTCGGCAAGGACGGGCTGAGGTCGCTGCTCGGCCACGTCGTGTCGATGGCCGAGGTTCTGCGCGAACAACTGGAAGGCCACGCCGCCACGACCGTCTGCAATCGAGGCAACTTCGGACCGGTCACTTTGTTCCGAGTCTATCCCGACGGCGTGGACACTTTCGGCGTCCTCGAACGCGAGCAAAAAGACGCCTCGTACCGCGACCGGCTTCGCACCCACAACGACTACAACCGCCGCATCTTTCATCTCGTCCAAGACGACGCACTGAACGGCGAAGGCGTCGTGATCTCGTTGACCGACTGCTACCGCGAGTCCGACACCGGCGAACCGATGGTCGCCCTCAAGAGCTACATCCTCAGCCCCTTCGCCGAAGAACAGTACGTCGATGCCGTGTTGCAATCGCTCTGGAAGGCGAGGGTGAAGATCGCGGCGGATCAGGGGAAATCGCAAGGTTCGAGTCGCGCCGGCTCCACCGGCCATTGAATGGAACCGCCGAATGGTCGGTGGAGCCGGCCCTACATCAACTCGGCAGTTTCAACTTACGCACAGGTGACGCAACGCTTCGCTTGGCAAAAAGAAAGGCCACGGGTTTCCTGCGGCGATCAAGAACCCGCAGCCTGACGGCATGCGGCTCGCCAGTGTCTCATCTTTGGCCGCGTGAGGTATAAACGAGGCAAATGTCTCACTGGTGCCTGCGCCGGGTGTAAACAGTTACGGTCAGGCTGCTGAGAATGCTCGTTCCAATCGAGGGACTGGCAGTGGTCACGCCTCGACGAAGATCACCACACCGGTGATGTTGTCCTTCGAGCCACCATCGGTGGCCGCTTGGACGATCGCTTCGGCAGTGGCTTGAGGATCGGAGCCTGTTGCCAAGAGAGCGGTCAGTTGGGCGTCGTCAGCTCCGCCAGTCACACCGTCGGTGCAGAGCAGGTACTTGTCACCGACTTGAGGGCGGACTTGCTTCGGGTTGGTTCCCTGCCCCCCCTCTTTGCAGCCGAGGTAGCGGTACAGGACGTTGCGATAGCGGTGCGTCGCGGCTTCTTCCAGCGTGAGAGTTCCGGCATCGACGAGAGCCTGCGTCAGCGAGTGATCGGTCGTCAGTTGTTCCAGCTTGCCGCTTCGTAGCAGGTAGACGCGGCTGTCACCCACGCCACCGACGTAGAACGTTCCAGCCACTTGCACGAGGAACGTGAGCGTTGTCCCCATGTTCTTCAATTTCGAGTCGATTTCACCCAGAGCCATGATCTCGAAATTGGCTTGTGAAACCGCTTCGTCGATCAATTTGACGGCTTGTTCTGACGAGGCCCGATCGAAATCGAGCTGACTCAGTTTGTGAGGGATGATCTCGGTGGCGAGTCCACTGGCTCGCTCGCCAGCAGACTGGCCACCCATGCCATCTGCCACGAGGAAAAATCGCGACTTGGGATCGACGAACAACGCATCTTCGTTGTTGTCTCGCTTGCCGACGATACTGAGATGTCCGACTCGAAACTTCATGATGCACTACCGAAGTCGTTGGCGAGACAGAAGGGGGAACGCAAGTGTTTTTGACTCAGCGGTTCTCGACTCATGACTGAGCCGGAAACGACCAAAGAAGCTGCCGAGAGTTTACGGTCGGTCGAACGGAATGGAAGTCCGGCCTTCATAAAACTTGAGCGTGTTGATTCGACTCGCGCGGTCACGCGGGACAGAGCGTTTGGACGAGATCGGTGATTCCGAGAGTCGTTGACGCCACGAACATCTCACCGGCCTCGAACCCCGCGCTCTGACCATATAACCGAGCTTGACTCTCCACCCAACCGAACACGCGTTGCTTGGAAGCTGGGAACTGTGTGGCATACGCGCGGATTGCCTCTAACTTGATCGGCAGTGTGGACGAGATGTCCGCGACAAATCGGCCCCCTCCGGCAGAAACGTCCAGATTAGAGAGGCCGAGCGGGTACCACAGTTGGCGTTGGATCGTATGCGCGGGCAAACCGGCAAACTCATCGTCCCACTTGGTGAGGCGACTGTAGAAGACGGCCGCATCGGTGATTTGCATGGCTTGCCAATGATCGGGAGACGCCATCGGTGTCTTGTCGGCAATTCCCATCACGATCTTCGGTCGCCACAATCGGAAGACTCGCGCCAAAGCGACTCGTGCGGGGAAGGAGTCGAACAGACAACGGTTGGGCAACGTGAGGGTCACGCGCTCGTGGACCCCCAAAATGCGAGCGGCCTCGTGGGCTTCGGCCAGTCTCACTTCGACGCTGGGGCTGCCGGGAGTTGGCTCACCGTTCGTGAGGTCCACAATTCCAACGCGATAGCCCTGCTGAACCAGCCGTGCGAGCGTTCCGCCAACGGCGATCTCAACATCATCGGGGTGCGCTCCGACGGCGACGACATCAAAGGGGGGAAGGTCATTTGTCATTTTTCACTGGTCAATCAGGCCGGCATTGGTCGGAGGTGTAGAAGGTCTTGAGGAGTTTGACGAGTCGATGCGGGTGCGTCAGAGAGGGGTGCATACCCGATGAATGCATCCATTCGGTGCGGACATTTTTCAGGCCGTGTTCGAGGACGGCATGGCAACGCGCTTCGATTTGGCCTTCACCTTCCGTCCGGACCAGCAACACGGGACAAGTGATCTCGCCCAGACGATTCGTGACGTTAAAGGAGGTGGAGGCCAGAGCCTTGTTCGCCAGTTCGACTTGCGGGATTGCGCCGGTCGATTCGACAAGGAATTCAAACCGTGTCCCGTCGAAGGGAGGGAACCAGCGGCGGTGGTTGAGTTCTTGGATGCGGCGGCGTCCGGGCAGCGCGGACAGCGGTCGGCGCGAGCGACTGCACCAAGCGGCGAGCATTCGTTCGCTCATCGACAGCGATCGCTGAGCGAAGCCGTGTTGCAGCACGAGTCCCGCGATTCGAGCGGGTGCTTCCAGTGCCGTTTGTAACGCCACAGCCGCTCCGAACGAGGCTCCAAACACGCGGATCGCGTTGTCTCCATGATGATCGGCCACGGCGAGCAACTCGGCGGCGAAGTGACTCATCACCGGCCTCACCGTTTGAACAGGGGAATCCTCGAACGTGTCGAACACCACGCAGCGAAACTGCTCCCGCAACAGCCACAGCATCAATGACGACATCTCTGCCGTCGCGACGAATCCATTGAGCAGGTAGAGCGGTGGTCCCTCACCCCATGTGCGACCGCACATTCGGCGAGTTCCGTTTGTGAGTTCCCAAGCGGTCGATTGCGAGTGATAAGCAGCCAAGACCTCGGACCACGCGAGCGGTGTGGGGCAGGGTTCACCGACGGAGGGTACTCCGTTCGCCGATGGGACTGCGGAGGGAGCGGCATCACACGACGAACCACAACCGCCGCGCGAGTCACACCCGGCCGGAACAGGTTCCGCGTGCTCGGTCAGCGGTGCTTCGGTAGTCACGTTAGCGGTACTCGTCGCATCGAACATCGTGATCGCTGATCCTGCCGAAACGGTGCCGCGTCGCTCGCAATTCTTGGAACCAATCCGAGAACCGCTTCGACTCTTTTCAAAAACATGATCGTAAACTCGTGGATGGCAGCTCTTGCCCGTCCAGTCCTTGATCCTGAGGCGACCGGGAAAATTACACTCCCTGAGACCATCCGGCAGCGTGAGCGAGCGGAAGTCTCGTGAACGGTTCCCTCGCTCACGCTGCCGGTTTCTTAGCGGAACGTGTTACCCAACAATCCGTCGATCCGCCCCGCAAATTGCGTGATAGGCCGACACACTGTCCTCGATCGTTCGCAGCTCTGCAAGAAAGTCCGGGTTCTGTAGCATGCGTCCCAGTCGGGCGAGAACGTGCAAGTGGGTTCTTGAGTCGCGACAGACGACCAGAAAGAACATGTCGGTCAGCACGCGATTGGGTGCTCCAAACGGGATGCCGGCCAGCGTGCGACCGAACGCGATGACCGATGAGCCGAGGGTGTCCGGCTGCGGGTTGCGGGGATGCGGGATCGCGACGCCATTCTCGAACGCCGTCGAAAGAACAGCCTCGCGATCTTGAATCGCGGTCAGCAGCGACGCGGGTTGCCACACGTCCCAAGACCGTCCCGCCAATTCGACCAAGCCCTCCAGCACGGATCGTTTCGTCCGCGCTTCGAGCGGTACTTGCACCGTCTCGACTCTGAGCAACGCGGCGACAGGATGTGGGTCGTTGAACTCCATCGAGCGATGCGATTGCTCGAGGACCGCCAATTCGCGGTCGGTGTACTCGCGCATCTCTTGTTCGAGCCAATGCGTGATCTCGGTCGGATGAAACTGCCAAACACCGGCAACCTTTCGGCCCGGGATGCGGCCTCGGTTGACGAGCTTCTCGATTTCTCGACGGTCGCGTCCCAACTGACGCGCGAGTTCTTCCAAGTTGTACCAATCGTAAGACATGGCGGGGGGCTTTGATCGGGCGGGAGTTAAGCAGGCGGGAGCTGATTCACTTGTTCGGTGTGAGTCTACAGACCCCGGCGAAACGTCTGGCCAATGGTCAAGCGGAGTCTCGAAGCGATCTGCGCAGGCAGGATTGCATTCGCGGGCGAGATTGTCGAACGAGGAGGCCAAATTTTCGCGTCGCCACTTGGCGGAGCCGGGCGTTGCCCTCGCGGTTAAAATCACTTTCCAGATCGAGACGTTGTTCTGACCCTGTTACTGAGGCCGTGTAGGAGACGGACAGGAAATGATTTATACCGGGGGCGGATGAGTTTGGCACAAAGTGCTCTGGGCGCGGTTGGAGATTCGTGGCAGGGTGATGAAGGTGGGGAGTCTTGGATCAGTTTCATC
>JAYTXB010000553.1:0-15343 GCA_043743205.1 Schlesneria sp. | reverse complement strand
CCTTCGAGCAGCGGAACGCCGATCCCCACTTGCGGCTTGTCAAAGTCGGCCGCCGTCATCCCGAGGCCATGAAAAAACGCCGTCACTCCCCGCTGCCATCCGTGTGTCAGTTGCCGGCTGTTCCAATTGAGTGCCGTCATGTTGAGATCGGTCATGCCTTTGGTTCCTGTTGATTGGGCGCGGTGCCCGCCGTTCCGGTCGTGCTTGTCCGTCGCTACGAGTGGCTTCACGCCGCGAGTGGCAGCGAAGGCGGCCTGTCCGAGTCACCATTCTGCGTCTGAAAGACATCGACCTCGCCCGGCCGAGATCAACGCATCGCTAGACCGCACGAGTAACGATCATCCCGTCGCCCTGCTCCCACCCCCCTACTGTAGTCCCGTCGCTCCGCCGACGGGAGAGCTTGCCGATGGAGCGACACGGCTCGGGTGCAGTCGGTCATGAGTGGTCCTCATCCAGTCTCCTCTCCCCCAAAGACGGGGGAGAGGAGACTGGATGAGGGGGCTGAAGGATCGAAAGACGTACGATCCGTCGAGCAATCATCAACACCATCGGCCAATCTCATTCGAGCTTCATCGGCACCGAACGGAATCCCCCCTCACCCAACCTCTCCCCCCGAATCCGGGCGGGAGAGGAGTAAGGCAGTGTCCACCAATTACCGACGATACCTACAACCGCTGACCCAGCCGCCCGTTCGCGATTTCGAGACCTTGACTCATAGTCTCTGGAAACATCCTTGGAACATCCGCGACCATCTCACCCGTTTCAAACGGTGCGTGCAGTTCTCGGTGGAATGGATGATGCCGGTCAATCTCTCTGCGACCACAATGGACCTCGTCGATCAATACTGGATTCCGAACGAATTGGTCCCGTTCATCGACGATGGATTTCTCGTCGTCCTCACGGATGACTGGGATGAGAAGTCCGTCGAGTTCCATCTGCCATCCAAAGCGGCCATCGACACCGAGGGGCGAGTCACGTCGTACAGCGTCTATTGGATTCACCCCGACTTCAACCGGGAATGCTGCCACTCCTTTGAACGTGAGCCGGGAGATTTGCCCCACTTTCACGCCACCAAAGTCACGACCGACTTGGGCAGTGATCTGATCGACGGCATCGAGACGGCTGAGTATCTGGCCGCTTGGCTCCAGGCGATGCGATGTGCGGGTGCGTGACCGTTACGCTTCTCCCAAACGGTGAAGCGCACGAGTGAAGCCCATGTTCTCGTAACAGCAACCCGATCCTTTCAGGCTCAGAAGGTTCGAATGCGCCTGGCGGCAGGTGTTCTCAATTGTCCGGCACCTTCACGGAGAGCCGTCGCTGGATTGTCCAAAGCCACCCCGACATACTCCTCAGCCGTAGAAGGGGTCGATGAACGTGGCCAACGACCTGCAATCAACACGATGGTTGAGCGTGGTGCATCATGGACGATTCGGTGACGTGCATTGACTTGTTCGCTGGCTGCGGCGGCTTCAGCCTCGGGCTTGATCGCGCGGGGTTGAAGATTCTGGCGGCGGTTGATTTCGATCCGAAGGCCGTTGAGGTTTACCGAGCCAATTTCCCCGATCACCCTCACGTGCTGTGCGAAGACCTGACGAAGTTCGCTCCGAGTGAGCTAGAGAAGCTCATCGGAACGAACCGAGTGGACGTGATCGCGGGAGGGCCGCCCTGTCAGGGTTTTAGCCAAGTCCGTCAGCGCGACGGCGCAAACAACGGCACTCGGCTGATTCACGATCCGCGTCGCACGTTGTATCAGCAGTATTTCAAATACGTCGATCACTTCCGGCCGAAGCTGTTTGTGATGGAAAACGTTCTCGGCATACGCTCGGCCGATGGAGGTCGTCATTTCCGTGACATCAAAACGAGTGCTCGCAGACTTGGTTATCGCGTGCATGGAGAAGTCGTCGAAGCCACGACGTTCGGAGTGCCTCAGAAGCGACGCCGACAACTCATCATCGGGACACGAACCGACCATCCGGGCTGCTTCCGACGCGGGTTGATCGTGCCCGTCGTGAAACTGGAAGGCATCACGTTGGGTCACGCCATCATGGACCTGCCAGCATTGAGGGCGGGGGGCGGTTCCGATCCGTGTGATTACAAGCCGCCTCGCAAACTGGGAAAGAGGCATTTGCATCTCGGGGAGAAATACCGAAACGAAGTGCTCGAAATCAAAAAGGCGAAACAACTCACAGCGCACGTCGCCCGCCCGCACAGCGAGCGCGATCTGCGAGACTTCGCCAAGCTCAAGGAGGGCGAGACCGCAAAGCAGGCGATTGATCGGGGTGTGGAGATGGAGTTTCCCTACGACCGGGGATCGTTCACCGACCGCTACACGAGACAGAGCCGAGCGGAACTGTGCAGCACCATCGTGGCTCACCTCAGCAAAGATGGCCTGATGTTCATCCACCCGACACAGAATCGTTCGCTGACCCCACGCGAGGCCGCCCGCATCCAGAGTTTTCCCGACTGGTTCCAATTTCCCATCGCCAGAACCCACCAGTTTCGAGTCATTGGCAACGCCGTCCCGCCCATCCTTTCTAAAGCCGCCTGAAACATTTCCGATTCAACAGAGGCAGTTCCATGTGGACGCTCACAACCGAATACACGGACGACCCGCTTGCATTGCGTCATTGCAGTTGTGACTACGATGAAGCAAAAGCCTCGCTCCTCAAATATCGGTTTCGTCTACTCGACGACGATGGCGGTGTGTATTACGAAGGCCTGTCTGACGATGACAGTTCTCAGGAAGCGTTCGCACCTTTGGATGACTTCGGAGAAGGCTACGCGGGCTGTGTGACAATCGAATACTTTCGTCAGGGTCAATGGGAACCGCTCTAGCTCGACTTGGACGACGGACAAATGGCTCACACGGGACAGAATCTTTGGACGCGAGAAGAGCATATTCTCGCCTTCAACCTCTACTGTCAGATTCCGTTTGGAACGATCCACATGAGGAACCCACGTATCGTCGGACTGGCTCGGTTGATCGGACGCAGTGTGGGAGCCGTCTCATACAAGCTCTCGAACTTTGCCCGCCTTGATCCGGCCCTTCAATCGCGCGGAATTCGCGGGAGTGAACACGGTGCAAAGGGCGAAGAGGAAGTCTGGCGCGAGTTCGTTGATCATCCAGAAGACCTTGCATTTGAAAGTCAACGGCTCCTTGCAGACCGCTTGAATCAGCCGCTTGAGGAAGTCGCGGAAATCGACGAACAAGATCTGCCACCAGCAGGTGTGGAGCGAGAAGCAGTCGTGCGGGTGCGCGTGAACCAGAGCTTCTTCCGGCGTCGCATCATTTCCGCATACGAGTTTCGCTGCTGTGTGACCGGTCTCGCAGTGAAAGAACTGCTGATTGCCAGTCACATCGTCCCGTGGGCTCAGGACGCTGCCAACCGCCTCAACCCGCGAAACGGGCTTTGCCTCAATGCGCTTCATGACCGCGTCTTTGATCGAGGTTTGATGTGGATTGACGATGGCTTCATTGTTCGGTTCTCCAGTCGGCTCGGCACAGATGCAAAGGACGACGAGACAGCACTCACTTGGCTGACGAGCTTCGAGGGTCAGCGACTGCGACTTCCGAAGAAGTTCTCTCCCGACTCAAATCTACTCCGCGTCCATGCAATCAAATGCAGGGCGTAAACTGAGTGGCGTCGATAGATTCATTGGACCTTTGCCGAGTCAACTCGCGGACTGGTACCCCTCCGACGTTGATCTCACTACATTGTCACGAGGATCGACGCCGCCGTGACATCCAAATTCAGGTCATGAGCTTGTCGATGGCCCCAACGGCATGGAGTTTTTGATGGCGAAGGCTTCTGAAAGATCGCGAGTCAATTTCCGCCTCCACCCACGAGTATTCGACTCTCTCGGGTCGGACTTGGTAACGAGTGACCATGTCGCCATCACCGAACTTGTGAAGAATGCCTATGACGCATTCGCTGACCGAGTGGACATTAGTTTTTGCGAAGACGAAGACGGCCCGTATCTGGAGATCCTGGACAATGGGCATGGCATGACTCGGGAAACCGTTGAGAACGTGTGGATGGTAGTTGCTACCCCATACAGAAAGTCCACTCCACTCGTTCGCAAGGGGAAGAAGACCCGACGGGTTTCCGGCGAGAAGGGCCTCGGCCGTTTGTCAGTTGCCCGCCTGGGCGAGCATCTGGAGATGCTCACTCAAGCGAAGGAAGGGCAGTGCATCCGAATTGAGGTGGCGTGGAGCGACTTCACCACGGCGTCCGACCTCTCTGAGTGTGTCGCGCACGTTTCAGAGGTGCGTGAGAGTCCCTTCGACACAACTGGCACCCGACTCCGAATCCGATCGCTACGGAGCGAGTGGACTCCGGAGAGACTCGACGAACTTGCAGACCACTTGGCCCGGCTACTTTCTCCGTTCAGCGGGGTTGGTGACTTCGAGATTCGCCTCCTGCGCAGCGACTCTGAAGGGCGTCCGGCCACGATAGAATCCCCTGAATTCCTCAATCGACCGAAGTACCGAGTAAACGCGGAACTCGACAAAGACGGCCGTATGAAGGTCAACTATGAATTCAATCCTGTGAGCGAAGGTACCGGCCGGAAGAAATCAGTAAAACTCGATTGGGAAGAGGTCCGTGAGCAGGTCAAGATTCCGAATGCGCGGAGTATTCTGAAACCCACCTGTGGGCCGTTCAGCCTCGAAGTTCGGGCTTGGGATATTGCGGCCGATGATGTCTTGGAGATTGCAGAGCGATTCGAGATGCAGCGGTCCGAGATTCGCGCGGCAATCCGGGCGCACAAGGGTATCTCGGTCTATCGCGACGGGATTCTCGTTCTCCCCAAGTCAGAAGCGAGCCGCGATTGGTTGGGTCTCGACATCCGCCGAGTCAGCGAACTCGGCACTCGCCTGAGTACTTCGCAGATCATTGGTTATGTGTCGATCACCGCAGAGGGCAATACGAGAATTCGCGACACAAGTGATCGTGAGCGGCTCGTTGACTGCCCGGAAGTACTACTGTTCGAGGAACTCATCCGAGTCGCCATCGGCGTGATGCAGAGGGAGCGAGAGTTTGATCGACTGGAGAAACGCAAGGCTGAGAAGAGAATCGACGATCTCTTCAGTGGGCTGACCATCGAACCGTTGACGGCCAAAGTCAACGAAGTTGTCCAGCATGACGGCAGTGCGAAAGAGGCCGTCCCTCTGATTGCGGACTTTGGTCGCGAACTGAAGAAGACCCGCGATGAGATCGAGCGGCGATTCATCTACTACAGCCAACTCGCCACGGTTGGCACGCTGGCGCAGATGCTCGTCCACGAGGTACGCAACAAGACGACCACCATCGGTGCGTTCCTTGAGCAGTTGACGAAAACTCCCGAGTTCAAATTGCTCCCCGAAAAGGTCCGCGATTCCCACGGCCGCGCGGTCAACTCCGTCTCGGCGCTCGACCGCCTGGCCTCGACCTTCGCCCCCCTCGCCAATCGTTCATTCAAGCGGGGAAAGCGTTTCTCGGTCGCAGAGGAGCGGATCGCTGGCTCGCTCGCGATTCTGGAGAATACGATCAATCATCTCGGCATCGAGGTGAAGTTCAAGGCCGGAGGCTCCACGCCGCTCAACGTAGACCCAGGTGAGTTTGACACGGCAATTCTAAATCTACTCGACAATGCCGTGTACTGGCTGTCCCGTGTGGGCGAAGGTGAGCGGACACTCGAAATCGTCCTCAAAAAGGAAAGAGGCGGAGAGCGGTTGAAGATTGGCATTCATGATTCCGGCCCCGGCATATCTGCCGACGATGCCGAGAAAATTTTCTGGCCCGGCGTGACGATGAAACCCAACGGCATCGGCATGGGCCTGACGATCGCCTCGGAGATCGTCTCGGCCTACGAAGGGCAGATGGCACTTGTCCAGCCGGGCATTCTTGGTGGTGCCTCGTTTGAATTCGACCTTCCGATCAAAACCCGCTAACCATCTTCGGAACTCACGATGCTCACTGTCTTGATGATTGACGACGAAGCAGACCTTGTGACGACGGTACAGACTTACATCGAATCAGAATTGGCTGACTTACATTTCGAGAAAGAGAACAATTGGAAAAACGCAATTTCGCGAGTTGCATCGATTCGACCCGACCTTGTGATTCTCGACTGGTTTAGCGGTGCAGGCGGCACGGGAGAGGCTGCAGGCGCAAATGTGTTGAGCGAAATTTGGAAACAATGGTTTTGTCCAGTTGTTGTATACAGCGCTGGCGAAGTCGATCTGGGAAATGAGATTCCACCCGCCCATCCTTTCGTGAAAGTTGTCGAAAAAGGTGACAAGTCGTTGCAAAAGGTCGCCGACCATCTTCGAGATTTCCATCCACACGCCAACGCACTCAAAGAGGTGTCTCTCGACCTAGACCGAGTGAGACATGAGGTTCTCCGGGAACTTGCGGCTGCTGTCTATACCTCCGTGACGATAGAACAGGAGCGGATCGATGTCCTCAAGCGGGCGGCTCGCCGACGTATTGCTGCAATCATAGATGACCTTCAGCACATGGGAGACGGCAAGGCCCAGCCATGGGAGCAGTACATCTTCCCCGTACTGACAAATCATCCAATCATGGGCGATGTCATCCGGTTAACCGATCAACCGGCAACAAGCCCGACCGCCCACAGAGTTATTCTGACCCCAACCTGTGACATGGTTTCTTTCGGGGATAAGCCATGCAAAGCATCCCATTTCCTAGTGGCAAAGTGCGATGACCCCAAAAGGTTTCTGTCTGAAGGCATCTTGGTTGGGGCCAAACCCAAAAAAAGCGAAGTGAAGGAAAGTCTCAAGAGCGCTCTCAACGAAGCCCAGAAGTCCGGATTGGTAATCCTTCCCGGATGTATGGGCCTTATTCCCCTCATGGTCATCGACCTGCGCAGTCTTGAGCTGATCCCCGCAACTGACGTGGCTCGCGCGACCGAAAAGAATAAGAAATACCAACGGATCGCATCCATCGACAGTCCGTTCCGAGAGCACATCGGCTGGGGTTACATGCAGATCGGCTGCCGGCCCGGCGTTCCCCCGCGCGACAGTAAGACCGTCGCCACGGCACTAGCAGACTTATTGGAATATCCGGCGGATTTGAAGCAATGATTGCCATCGATTTGTTCTGCGGTGCTGGAGGTTTAACACGCGGACTCCTCAACGCTGGCATCAACGTCATTCTCGGAATCGACAACAACGACGCCTGCCTTCTGACCTACGAACACAACAACCGTCCAACCGAATTCCTCTGTTCGGATCTGCGGAACGTGGATGCCAAAGACATTCGTCGGCGGCTGACGGGCCGGGCGGGTGTCCCGCTTCTTCTCGCTGGCTGTGCGCCTTGCCAGCCCTTCAGCACTCACCAGCGATCATCACGATCCGGCGACGAAAGCCGTCTGCTCCGGGAGGTCACCCGGATGACGGAAGAATTACAGCCAGACTGGGTATTCATCGAGAATGTCCCTGGGCTTGCTCGTGTCGGAGGTTTCAGTACCTACAGACGGTTCAAGTCTGCGCTCGCAGATCAGGGATACAAATTCGCAGACGGAGTCGTTGACGCGAAATGGTATGGCGTCCCGCAAAACCGCCGAAGACTGGTCCTAGTCGCCTCGCGTGTGGGTCAGCCGTCACTTCCAGAACCCACGCACGGCGAGGGCAAGGAACCTTACGGAACCGTCCGGGGTGCAATCGGCTACCTTCCAAAGATCGCCGCCGGACAGCGTGATCCCATGATCCCGAATCATTGCGCGGCCGACCTCACTGAAGTCAATCTCCGGCGTCTGCGCCTTACTCCATGCGATGGCGGCGGTAGACTGGATTGGCCGCAGTCCCTCGTCTTGGATTGTCACAAGAAGCGCGCGGGACACGAGGACGTGTACGGGCGAATGAGGTGGGACGCACCGGCACCGACTCTCACCTGCCGTTGCTTCAGTATCTCGAACGGTCGCTACGGTCATCCCGAACAAGACCGGGCGATTTCACTCCGTGAAGCTGCGAGTCTACAGTCCTTCGCGGACGACTACCGGTTCTTCGGGGCGAGCCAGAAATCGCTTGGCGAACAAATTGGGAATGCTGTACCGGTAGGTCTGGCAGAGGCCGTTGGGCGGCACATACTGTCCTTGTCCGACCTGGCGGCCGACACAACGGCTAAGCAGCGGAAGCTGAAGGGGACACGATGGCGGACATCGACACTCCGGCGATCCGATCGCTGAACATGTCGTCAGTCCGCAGCCGAGGAAACCGCTCGACGGAACTGAAGTTGAGTCGGTTACGTGTGGGCGAGCGTGAGGTGATCGAGCTCGACTTCGAGAATGGCTACGGCGGGTCCATTCCATGTCTGGAGCATTCCGATCCCACGGGCGAGTACCGTACCTTCCTGGCCTACTTTCCTGCCGATCTGCTGGCGCGTATCTACGGTGAGTATGGCCAACGCTTACTGGAGCGGAACGTGCGTGCGTTCCTTCAAGCGCGGGGCAAGGTCAACAAGGGTTTGCAGACGACGATCAAAGATTCGCCGCATCGGTTCCTGGCCTACAACAACGGGCTGTGCTGTACAGCAGCCGAAGTGCGGGTGAAGGCGGAACGCGACGGACACGCTCGGTTGGATTGGGTCAAGGATTTTCAGATCGTCAATGGCGGACAGACCACCGCGTCGATTTACCACGCGCTGAAGAAACAGAAGCTGCCGATCAGCCAGGTTTTCGTGCAGGTCAAACTCACGGTGCTCAGCGATCCAACGAAGGTGGCCGACATTGTTCCGCTGATCTCACGCTTCGCGAACAGCCAGAACAAGGTCAACACCGCCGACTTCTCGGCCAATGGTCTCTTCCACCGCACACTGGAACAGCTTTCACGCACGGTCTGGGCACCGGCTGCCAGTGGTTTGGAACGTGGGACGCACTGGTATTACGAACGCGCACGCGGCTCACACTCGGACGACAAGGGGCGTCAGGGAACGCCCGCCAAGTGTCGCGATTGGGAAGTGCAGAATCCGAAGCAACAGATGTTCACCAAGACCGATCTGGCGAAGTTCGAGAATGCCTGGATGTGTCTGCCGCATCTCGTCTGTCTGGGTGCCGAGAAGAACTTCCTGAAGTTTGCTGAGCGCATGAATGACGAAGGCGAGCCGGTCATCGACCAGAACCATTTCAAGCACATGATCGCCAGAGCGATCCTATTTCGCACGACCGAAAAATTGTTCACCGCGTTGGACCTGACGGGCTATCGTGCGCAGAGCGTCGCCTACGCAATGGCTTGGCTGGCCGAACATTCGGGTTGGCGGATCAACCTCGATGGCATCTGGGAGACCCAGCATCTGTCGCCCGCTTTGTGCGATGCTCTCAAGATCGTCTGTGCCGCCGCGCACAAGCACATCTCAGGGCAGGATGGGAACCCGGGTGAAGTGTCGAAACGTGAAACGTGCTGGAACGAGTTCAATCGACAAGAACTTTCATTGGGGGACGCTTGGCGAAGTGAACTGGTCGATACCCCGTATCTCCCCCTCAATTCACAAGACGCTGCACTGGCCAGCGAATGGGAATCTGTACGCCATCAGTTCGCGGGAGATGCCCGCGCGCTCGCTGAACTGGAGGCTCTCACAGGCAAGACATGGATTGCTTCGAGGCGACGAGAACCAATCTGTCGTTATACGGACCGGACCTGGGAGAAGTTACAGGCGATGCCGGGACTCGGCCCGAAGAGGATTCGGGGACTGGTGGAAATGATTTCCGCAGCCGGAAGGGGATAACGATCCGTGGCAGATGTCTTCACCAAGGCCAAGCGATCCGAGGTCATGGCGCGGATTCGGTCGCGGGGGAATGCGGCGACCGAGTTGAGGTTGATTGCGATCTTTCGCTCACACGGCATCACGGGGTGGCGGCGAAACCGGCCCGTGTTTGGGCGGCCCGATTTTGTGTTTCCCGCCGAGCGCGTCGCCGTGTTTGTCGATGGCTGCTTCTGGCACGGGTGTCCCCGGCACTACAACGCTCCCGCCAACCATGCGGCGTTTTGGAGTCGCAAGCGGATCGTTAACCGAACGCGGGATCGGTTGGTGACGCGCACGCTCACACGGGCGGGCTGGAAGGTGCTCCGGATTTGGGAGCACGCCCTGAAAGGAGACGGCCGTCGAGTCGCCGTGCGTGTGTTGAGAGTGCTCATGCCTGCGATGTAGCGACTCCGGAGTATCGAGGTCAGGCACTTCCGAAATTGGGACTTGGCCGGACACCGCATCGTCCGGCCATCATGAAAACTGTGTCGGCGTCGTCCGTGGCAGCGAAAACTCAAGCCGCCTCGGTTCACCGCGTGGTCGAGTTCGGAGCAGATTCGGCCAGCTTGCAAGTGTCTGGCTGACGAATCCAGGGGGAAGGCGCACAAGCTGGCAGCATCTGCTACGGAGCTTTGCGACAGAGACTCCGGTGATGTCGATCGTGCGGGTGAAGTCAGTCACGGGACGAGTTTTTGCTTGTGGAAAATCGCCCTCAGCCAGACTGGCCACTCGCCTTGGGTTGACTCGGCCGGTAAACTGCCAGCCCGTTTGGCCGTGTCCGGAGAGGCACGGCCAAGCTCGTCAACCGACTTCTCCGAATGACTTGTTTGAGGATACGCGATCGTGGCGACTGCAACTTGTACTCTGACTCCCCCGGCACCGACGACCACTCCGATCGTGAACGGGGCCGATGTCTTTGTCGAGTGCCTCATCCGACAGGGAACGGACATCATCTTCGCCTATCCGGGCGGATGCAGCATGCCGCTCCATCAGGCGCTGACTCACCGCACCGCCGACATCCGCACCATTCTGCCGAGGCACGAGCAGGGCGGGGCCTTCGCCGCCCAGGGTGTGTCGCGCACGACGGACAAAGTGGGCGTCTGCATGGGTACGAGCGGCCCCGGCGCGACGAATCTCGTCACGGCGATTGCCGATGCCAAGATGGACAGTATTCCGCTGATCGCGATCTCGGCTCAGGTTCACACGCACCTCATCGGCAGCGACGCGTTCCAAGAGACGCCGATGGTCGAAATCTGTCGCGCGATCACCAAGCATCACTACCTCATCACGAAGACCTCGGACATCCCGCGCGTCATCAAAGAAGCGTTTCACATTGCACGCACGGGACGGCCCGGCCCCGTGCTGATCGACATTCCCAAAGATGTGCAGATGAACTGGATCGACGGCAAGCGAGTGGATGGCTCGTCGTGGTCGGACGATGGTCAGCCGTGGGTTGTCGATTACGATCCACCGATGAACCTGCCCGGCTATCACCCCGAAGTTCGCCGCGTTCACCCGAACCAGATTCGCGCGATCCTGAAGATGATTGGCGAATCCAAGAAGCCGCTGTTCTACGCGGGTGGCGGCATCATTCAGGCCGATGCGAGTGAAGAGTTCCAGAAGTTCGCTCGCAAGACGGGCATCCCCGTGGCGACGACGCTCATGGGGATTGGCTGCTTCCCGGCGGATGACGATCAGTCGCTGCACATGCTCGGAATGCACGGCACGGCGTACTCGAACTTCGCCATCGACGACGCCGATCTGCTGATCGCGTTGGGCGTGCGGTTCGACGACCGCGTGACGGGCAAGCTGAGCGAGTTCGCCAAGCACGGCAAGGTCATTCACGTCGATATCGACCCCTCCGAGATTCATAAGAACCGGATCGCTCAGATCGCCGTCGTGGCCAACGTCAAAGAAGTGTTGCAGGGCCTCAACGCGATGATCGAGGACTCTGACATTCCTCAGATTGATGCGTGGTGGACGCAGGTCAACGAGTGGCGAACCAAGCATCCGCTGACAGTGCGCGATGCGGGCGACTTCATCATTCCGCAGTACGCGATCGACGAACTCTGGCGACAGACGATCGACCGCGACCCGTTCGTCACCGTCGGTGTGGGTCAGCATCAGATGTGGGCGGCTCAGTTCTATAAGTTCCGCAACCCGCGACGGTGGCTGAGTAGCTCGGGCCTCGGCACGATGGGATTTGGCTTGCCCGCCGCGATGGGCGTGCAAGCTGCGCATCCCGGTCGGCTGGTGATCGACATCGACGGTGATGGCTGCATGTTGATGAACGTGCAGGAACTGGCGACGTTGAAGTGCGAGAACCTCCCCGTAAAAATTCTGCTGCTCAACAACCAACACCTCGGGATGGTGGTGCAGTGGGAAGATCGCTTCCACGCGAAGAATCGGGCACACACGTATCTCGGCCCGGTCGATCACCCCGAAGCAACCGGTGCGGGAGACGGTAGCCACTACGAAGAGACCTATCCGAACTTCGTCCAAGTCGCCAAAGGCTTCGGACTCGGAGCGGCTCAGGTGCGGAGCAAGCAGGAATTCCCGGCGGCCTTGAAGGCGATGCTCGATTACGACGGGCCGTATCTGCTCGACGTAATCTGCCCGTACCAAGAACACGTGCTGCCGATGATCCCCGGTGGCAAGACCGTCAAGGACATCATCCTCGACCGACTGCCGTGATGGGCCGTCCGTTCGAGGGACGCCGTTGGTGAGATCGCTCTTACAACTCCAACCATCGCGTGAAACCAACCGGCCCGACTTCGCCAGAAGCCGGGCCGGTTGGTTTGATGAGGTCCAAATCGGAACTGATCAAGCGGACTTCTGCGGACGCCTTCATCCGTGCTCCGGCTCGGCATCTGTGTGGTCTCTTCGTTGAGACAGGCGTGAATCGCACGGACGGCAGGACCGGAGTACGGATGTAAGGCGAAGAGTAGAGGGACAGAGGCGGGGCGCGATCCGTTCGCACTTCACTCGTGCCTCCGTGATGGTCTGAACTTCGCGGCCACAATACCTGCTCCACCAATGCAGAACTGGACGCCCTCTTGGAAGAGGACATCCAGTTTGTGGTGGGTGCAAAATCAGGAGCGATGTTCGATCACGTGGCCGCGCCACGTGACGGAGTGATGATCGTCAGCGGTGAGCTTTCTGGGATCGGAGTCGGTGACATTCCGGCGGGTGGTGCTGTTTGAGGCACACCACAGTTCCCCGATGCACAGCCGCCGGAGCCACAAGCGCCTGTCGAGCAACCGGGTGAGGCGGGGCAGACGGTGTGTGGGACGAGTTTGCAGACTTCATACGTTTCCACGCGAGGCACGCAACGGGTGACCATGCGTGTACAGGGAACCTGTTCTTCGCGAGCCACGCAGCGAGCCACGCGGTGCGTCACGGTGTAAGGCTCTTGTCGGCAAACCGTGAACGGGACGCGACAAGTCTTGTTCTCCATGACAGTACGGCACGTCTGGACGGGGACTCGCCGAGTGCATTGCTCGGCCACCTGACGGCAGACCTGATACGGAATGCGCTGCGTGACCTGTTCACTCACCATGCGACACGTGCGAACGGGGACTTGCTCGACGACCTCTTGCGAGACGATACGACAAACTTGGACCGGCACCTTGGTGACGATGGTCTCGGGCACCTGACGGCACACAGTGACCGGAACCGTTTGCCGACAGACCTTCGGTTGATAGGTCGTACAGGCGACTTGGTTCTCCACCACGTTGGGGCACCATTGTGGGCGAAGTGTGTAGAACCCGCGCGGCACCATTCCCAAACGAGTGTTGCCACAATCGTCGGAGACACAGCCGGGGAACGGGAAACTGGGGTTGTAAGCACGTTGCCAAGTCCAGCGACCGCAATCCTTGCGAACCGTGCGATACGTCGTGACCGGTTCCATCACGGTGTAGCACCGCTCTTGGTTGACCGTTTCGCTGACCGTGCGAACGACGGTGCGTCGGCACTCGCGTTCGATGGTCTCGGTCACGGGACGCCGCACGCAACGACGGACTTCTCGTGTCGATTCCTGCCAGACCGGCTTCTGCACGGTGTAGCAGTGTTCGCGGTACTGGGTCTCGGTGACGGGCCGCATCACCGTGTACTGCTCTTCGCGTTCAGAGGTCTCGATGACCTGCCGCGCGACCTGATACTGCTCTTCGCGGAAGGAAGTCTCTTGAACGGTGCGCTGTCGCGTTTCGGCAACATCCTCATAGGTGTTGTCGTACACGGTGCGCGAGACCATGTACTGCTGTGGCTCTTGCACGTAGCTGTAAACCGTCCGCTCACATTGCTGACGCTCGACGCGGCAGGTCGTGTAGCACGCGGCGGGCTGACAGGCTTGGGTGGGGCAACAACTGTAACTGGCGGCTCCACAGTAACGCCCCGCTTCGACCGAACCGGGTGACGCGACGCTGACCAGCGCAAGCGCGGTCAGCATTCCAACCATCGTTTTTCTCATAACACTTCTCCCTCTAAAGACGGTGATCTCTTCGCTTCATGATTCGTGATGAGTCTGTTTTTCTGAGCGATCTCGGGCGGCAGCGATCCACTCGAAACTGCTCCTCAACCGGGAGTGACCTCGTTAGGACTGGCAGTACCGAACCTCAACGCTCATCCCGCAAACACAACTGAGACCGGAAGCGGTGACGAATGATAAGCCCCCGCACAGGCGCTCGCCGCAGAGAAACCGGAAAAAATTACGGAAGCAACATTGAGAGAAAGCAACACCGTCGCACAGGCGGAACAGTTGGCAGACTGGCCCCGTCAGGCAGACCCAACGGAACCGGATCAACTTCCGCAGCTTGCGGGCGTGATGAGAAAAAGCGACATCGGGCAGGGTGGGGAGATCACCACTGCCCGATCACTCCAACGGGATTGGCCAGTGCATCCCGCAGGTGATCCCGCCATCGACATAGATCACTTGGCCCGTCATGTACCGCGATGCATCGCTCGCGAGAAACACCGCCGCACCCACCAAGTCCTCGGGTTTTCCAAGTCGCTTGAGCGGCGTGTTGGCTTGTCCCCACGCCTGCATCGTCGGGTCGGACCACAGCTTCTGCGTGAGGTCGGTCAGAATGAAACCCGGTGCGATGGCGTTCACACGGATGTTGTGGCAGCCCCATTCCATCCCCATGCCGCGCGTCATCATCCCCAGTCCCGCCTTGCTCATCGCATACGGCAGCACCCCCATCAGCGGAGCAAACGTGTTGAGTGAGTCGATGTTGACGATCGTCCCGCCTTTCCCCTGCGCGATCATCTGCTGGCCGACCGCTTGAGCCACCAAGAACGCTCCCTTGAGATTGATGTTCATGATGTGGTCGTACTCGGCGACCGTATACGTCTCGACCCGCTTCCGAATGTTGACTCCCGCCACGTTGAGGAGCGTGTCGATCCGTCCCGCCTTCTTCACGACCGACTCGATCAAACGGGAAATGTCATCGGGGCACGAGACATCGCAGACCACGTACTCGACCGTCCACGCTGCGCCATCATCCATTTCCTTGGCGGCCTGTTCGAGAGTCGCCTCCTCGCGCCCGGCAATGATCACGCGAGCACCCCGCTTGGCAAACCCCGCCGCCAACCCCCGGCCA
>JAYTXB010000552.1:0-7196 GCA_043743205.1 Schlesneria sp. | reverse complement strand
GCCGATGCCTATCTCCGCACGATTGGAAAGAAGACCGCCACCGAGCGACCGCTCAAAGCGTGGCCGTATGAGAAGGGAAGCTCCGTCAAGCTCTTCATCATGGCCGGACATCGGAACATGGAGGGCGAGCGGGCCTTCACTCAGGAACTCAAGACGCTGCCCGGGCACGAAGAGCTGGCCAACGACAATCACAAGATCGCGTTCAAGTACAGCCTCGGCGGCGGATTCAAAACATCCAGCGGTTGGGAGCCACTCGGCCCGGCTGGCTTCTACGACACGTTTGGTCCCGAGCTGAGTTTCGCCAACACGCTGCAAAGCAAGAATGTCGGCAACATCGCCATCGCCAAGTTCACTCACAGCGGTTCGCAGATCAACGACTGGACTCCGCAGGGAACGAACGCGAAGGAGCGAAATCTCTACGCCCCCTTCATCGCCTTCATCAAGGAGGCTGTCCAAGAGCTTCAAGCGAAAGGTCATCGAGTCGAACTGGCCGGCATTTTTTATCACCTCGGTGAGAATGACATGTCGTTCGGAGCTTACCGACGTGACGCGGCCAAGTGGCTGCAATCGACGGTCTCGCAGAGTCGCCAGGACTTGGCCCTCCCCGCACTGAAATGGTTTGTCAGCCAGCAACCGCCCACCGATACCGAGGGACTCAATCGCATCGATGTCACCGCGAATCTGGCCGCTCTCGCCGCTGCGGACCCGGCGGTCATTCATCTCAAAGCCTTCGACCTTCCTCCGCAGAAAGAGAAGCTGGTCATCACCACGTCCGGCATTGTGCGATTGGGCGAGTTGCTTGCCCACAGCTTTCCTCCAGCGGTTCAACCGGTCGCGAAGATTCAGAAAGGGGAGATGGCGGGGTATCTGCTCGTGCCGCATGAGAAAGTTCCGGAGACGTTCAACGCGGGGTTCTCGCTGTACGTCGCGGCGTGGCCGTTGGTGAAGGACTATCCGGGGAATCGATTTCAGACGGGGCTGTTCGGGACTTGGATGTTTGCTCAAAACGATGCTCCGGGGGCCAAACGGGAGAAACCTTATTCCGACATTGAAGGAGGACTGGGTTGGTGGCGAGACACTCGCTTCGCCACCGAGACGCCGAAGTTCATCATGGGAGGAGTCGCTCCCGAATTCAGTGAATGGGCCAACGGACCTGGGGCCGGGAAGGGGCGAGACTGGGCTAAGCCGAGCGGCAAATACGGTGTGGCTCAACTCAGTCCCTGGGTGCTGTGGCCGCCCGATGGTTTGAATCTCAAGCAAGGCACCAGCGGTCAACTGTTTGGCTATGGCTATCTGCCGCTGCCGCTGACTTCGGCCAAAGCCACCACCGCTGGCAAGGACGTGCCGACCGGCGATCAATCGTGGACCTTGTTCCTGAACACGAACAACTTCAAAGGCCCGGTCGCATTCTTCACGCCGTACTTCTGGTCTCGCGAGACGGCGGAAAAACCGGAGTGGGCCGGACGGCTACTCGATTCGCGTCCTTCGGAACCGAACAAGGCGTTGCAGATGGAGACTCAGCACGTCCCCAGCGCTCAGGCGGATGATGCCAAGGGCGAGACGTATGCTCGCGTCGCGCCGACTCGGTTCCCCGTCACCGCCGAGGGCCATTCGGTGATGGTGCATCGCATCTCGGCTTACAACAAAGACGCGCTGTGGAATTCGGTGAAGGCGTGGTTCGACGGCGGTGCTCCGGCAGATGGCACGATCAATCCGGCCGCAGCCAGCGTACACCCTTTCAAAGGGAATGGCGGAGCGACTTGGAAGATCTACTCCGATAAGACGGCCAGAGAAGACCAAGCGCCGCTGGCCTGGACCTCGTTTGCAACTCCGATGGCTCTGGACCCAACAACGTTCGGATTCAAGTGGAATGAGGAACTCGTCACGAAAACCAAATCCCAAGACGGCGGCTCGCTGGTGACGCTGCCCGAGTACTTTCATCGCACGATCAAAGACAACAAGAAGCCCGAGTGGGGCGTGGTGCAACCCAAAGATGTTCCCGCCGAGACAGGCTTGAGCGAGCTGCGCTTCGGTCGTCCGAGTGCGGCCCCTTCGGATGCCTATGTCACTCCCGACGATGCCGACAGTTGCTGGAAGAAACCCGGTCCCGTGGCCGGACCGTTCCAAGTCCGTCCGAACGATGGCAGCGTGGTGACGTATTACTGGTATCGCTTCGCCGACCAACCCGCGATCCTCAACGCCGACCTCACCGACGCCGAGCGTGAGGCTCTGCAAGCGCGCGTCGAGAAGCTGCATCGCCACTGGAAAAAAGACCGCGACTACTTGCCGCCTCCCACACTCGGAACGCTCGCCGAGATCGAACCCGCTCTGATCGTCACTCCGCCAGCGGGACTGGAAGTTGGCTACGTCCCGATCGTCACACGCCAAGCCGCGAAAGAATAGGTGACCTTGTGCTGGTTTGGTGTGGATGGCGACAACAACTAGCGAAAAGGAGATATTGCAATGACTCAACGCAAATTAATGGTGAAAGCGGTGCTTGTGCTGGTCGCACTGATGCTCGGGTGGACGGGCATGGCTTCAGGTGCCGACGCTCCAGACAAACCGGCCGTTCCCGACGACCGCTTTGAGATCCGCAACATCGAAGGCTGGACTGTTCATGTCAATCGCGAGGTACCCAAACAACATCCCGTAGAAACGGCCCGGACTTTGGAGCACCTACGGTGGGAACTCTACCAGATCAAGCTGGCCGCTCCGGCCCCGGCTGTCGCCAACATGCAGGAAAACAACGCCATCTGGATCGAATATGAGGAGCAGGTGAATCTGTCGTATCACCCGGACCGAAGATGGCTGCTCGGGCGCGGCTACACGATCCCGCGGGATCCGGAATCGTTCATGTCGCTGAGCGTCAAGACGCATTTTGGAGACAGCTATCGCCACCCGTTTGTCGTCTTTCATGAGTTGGCGCACGGCTACGACTATCACTTCATCGGAAAGGGGGATGGCTACGGCGACCCCGCAAGCCGGTCCAATTACGACCGCATGATGAAAGAAGGGAAGTATGAGAAGGTGAAAATCTGGGACGGCCGGGTCGGTTCCCATTACGCCCGCACCAATTCAATGGAATACTGGGCCGAAAGCTCCGAAGCCTACTTTGCCGTCAATGATTTTTATCCGTTTGTCCGGGCTCAACTGCGCGAACACGATCCTGTGATGGCACGTTTCGTCGAACGCTATTGGGGCGTAGACCCGCCGCACGTGTTGAGCCTGGAAAAGGAGCTCGCCGCCTACAAGCAGGCACCGCAGGGAACAGGTATTTCGGCGTCGGCAGCCACGCCAAAATTCCTCCCCACGGCCAGCTACGAAAAGCGTGACATTGCCGGCTGGTGCGTCTATGTCAGCCCGAGCAGCCTGGTGGACCAGCCAGGACTCGGCGCGACCATGCTGACGCTGCTGAGCTACAAGTTGCATATGCTAGACCACTTCATCGCCGAGCCGGGCCGCAAGCAGTTGCATGAGGTGCCCATCTGGCTGGAAATCGGCCAGCCGGGACCGTACATCAGGTATTGCGGCAGCCGCAAGCAGTTGGCCGACGAGGGCGCGAACCCCGACAAGTTTGGGGCCGTGGAGGTCCGCGACCCGCAGCGCATGATGAATTGGGCGATGCTCCAGCAGTCCGACGTGCTTCACGAACTGGCGCTGGCCTATTACGACCGCCACGCCGAACGGAACGATTCCGAACTGGGCAAGAAGATACAAGCCGCCTACGAACAGGCTAGGAAAGACGGCAAATACAAATCGGTGCTGCGATTCGACGGCCAGCGCGTGCCGCATCCCGCGTCGGACAACGAGAAGGATTATTTTGCGGAGTTGATGGAGAGTTATTTTCTTGTCAACGATCACTACCCGTTCACCCGTTGTGAGTTGAAGGACCAAGACCCGGCCGGCTATGCGCTGATTGCCGGCTTCTGGGAAGGCAACCCGCAGCGCTGAGCAAGACCACCAGACGGCCTATCTGCTGAAGGTCAAGAATAAGAACCGCGCGAACGCCGATGGCTCGATGAACGAGCAACAGCAGCAGGAGTATCTGTTGGAATTTGAAGCGAAGCTGATTTTCCGAGTGACGGTCAATCGCAATGGTGCCGGTCAATCCTCCACCTTCTCCATCAATCTCGTACCAAAGGACACCGCATGATGATTAAGAAAATTGCCCTCTTCGGGGTTGTCATGTTGCTCTCGGTCAACGCTGCCGTCGCACAGGAAAAGAGCCGCCCGTTGAAGGTCTTCATCCTGGCCGGGCAGTCGAACATGCAGGGGCACGCGCAAGTGTCGACGTTCGATTCCCTGGCCGACGATCCCAAGACGGCCCCGCTCCTCAAGGAGATGCGCACGCCGGACGGTAAGCCACGGGTGTGCGAAAAGGTGTGGATCTCGTCGGTCGGCTGCCTTGGTGACCGATATACCGATCTCAACGAGCAGAAGGGCAAACTAACGGTCGGCTTCGGTGCCTCGAACGACGTGAAGATCGGGCCGGAATTCACGTTCGGCATTTACACGGAGAAGCTTCTGGGCGAACCCATCCTGATCATCAAAACCTCGTGGGGCGGGCGGAGCCTGCACACCGATTTCCGACCGCCCAGCGGTGGGCCGTACGTGTGGAGCGACAGCGAGTTGAACCGGTCCAAGCAGCGCGGCGACGACTTGGAGAAGATCAAAGCGGAAAAGATCAAAGCGACCGGCCTGTACTACCGCAACATGATCGAGCACGTGCGGAAGGTCCTCAACGACATCAACCGGGTGGTGCCGGACCACGACCCGAAGCAGGGGTACGAACTGGCCGGTTTCGTCTGGTTCCAAGGGTTCAACGATCTGGTCGATAGCGGGGTGTATCCCAACCAGATGAAGCCCGGCGGGTACGATCAGTACGGGGAACTGCTGGCGCATTTTATCCGCGATGTGCGCAAGGATCTGTCGGCCCCGAAGATGCCGTTCGTGATCGGCGTGCTGGGTGTCGGTGGCGTGCAAGAAGGGAAGAAGGGCCACACACTCCACTTCCGCCAAGCCCAGGCCGCGCCGGCGTCTCTGCCCGAGTTCAAAGGCAACGTGACGGTGGTGGATACGGCCCCGTTTTGGGACGACGATTTGAATGCGCTGCACGAACGGATGGATAAACTCAACGCGAAGCTGAATGCCGAGTTCAAGAAGGATCCGAGCCTGACCCGCGAGGCGAAAGAGGCGGCTCGCGAGAAGGCCATCGGGGAGGACTTCAACCCGGAGGAATTGAAACGCTACAAGGCGGGCGTTTCCAACGGAGGCTACCACTATCTCGGTGCCGCCAAGATTCTGGCACCGATCGGCAAAGCCTTCGCCGAGGCCGTCGTCGGCCTCGGAATCCCATCAGCCGGAACGCGCTAGCGTCCGGTTCGAGAGTCGATCGACATTCCGAATCGGACGCTAGCGCGTTCCGGCTGATTTTCCGAGTGACGGTCAGCAACTTCGGGAAGTGATTACGGTCCCGTTCCAAAGAAAGTTTCGCGATGGTGACTTCTCGCCCTTTGAGGATCGGCATGGTCAGTTCCCATCCGGATCGGTTCGGCAGTTTTTATCCGACTGCGGCTGAGCCGGAATTCGTGCCGACGGAGCCGTCGATTACTCCGGATGATCAGATTCTCGTCGATGAACTGCGCCGACGCGGGCATCAGGTGGCGGCGGTCGTCTGGGGTTGCTCGGTCGAGGCGTTACGAAACCAATTTGATCTGCTCGTGGTTCGCTCGACTTGGGATTACATGGACTCAGACGAATTGCGGCGGCAATTCGTGACGTGGCTGTCGGACTTGGATCAAGCGGGCGTCGTCGTGGAGAACCATCCGCAGGTCATGTTATGGCTGACGGACAAGAGCTATCTGCTGGACTTCGCCTCCGTGGGTGTGCCCATCGTACCGACACGCATTGTCGGTGCAGGGGAGTCACTTTCGCTCGTTCAACATTTCGATCGACATGGCCCGTTGATTGTCAAACCGGCGGTCTCGGCGGGCGGGGCTGGATTGATGCTTCTCCAAAGTCGCGACGAGGCCAGCACCTTTCAACACGAGTTCGCGACTCGCTGTCGAACGGGTTCACAGTTGGTGCAACCATTTCTGCCTGAGATTCGCGACCGTGGCGAATGGTCTCTGGTTTATCTTGACGGCCGTTACAGCCATGCCGTCCACAAGCTGCCGGCCACCGGAGGCATTCTAGTTCACGCCGAACAAGGTGGTTCGCTGCGATTCGCCGATCCCCCCGCAGCCGCTCGCACGTTGACGGATCTTGTGGTCGATCGTTGCCACGCAGCGATTTCGATAACTCGTCCGAAAGCCAAACTCTTGCAGGACGCCTTCCCACCGCTCTATCTGAGGATCGACGTGATTGAGACGGCGGCGGGAACGGTCGTCTCGGAATGTGAAGGGGTTGAGCCGGAGTTATTCTTCCGCGCGCGGCCTGGAAGCGAACAACTCTGCTGCGAGGCGATCGAAAGGAAATTCGGAAACGCTGAGGCTTATCTGAATTAGACTGCGTTCAAGAAGATCATTGTTCGCCAGCGTGCGGGCGAACGCGGAATCGACGGCCTGAGAAGACTCAACGCCGTGATTGACAAACCAACTGGCGAATGAGAAGTTGGGCCATGTCCAATGACCTCCCGCATTCAGCGTCTTGCCAAGATGACCTGCGCGCGGGTCACTTCCGTGTTAGGCGACTCGGCGACCCGCATCTCATGAAAGAGCTCATACGGATTGTCCTCCTGCTCGCGCTGCTCGTTCAGGAACCGTCATTGTTTGCAGCAGAACCAGCGACCACGCCCCATGTCACGGTTGGAGCCATTCGTTGGGACGCGTGGCACGGCGACGCCAGCGATATTGGTCGTGCGATGCAAAAAAGCCTGTCACCGAAACATTGGCAATCGCGTCTACCGTTTTTTTCGGAAGTGAGCCACGATGGAACTGTTGCCATTCGCGGCGACACGGATGAGGTCATGCGTCGTGAACTCAGCTACGCGAAAGCAGCGAAGCTCGATTACTGGGCTTTCTGCGCCTACGGCGCAGAAAGCCCAATGAGCCTCGCGCTGAAGCGGTATCTGGCGAACCCGGATCGCGACAAGGTGCGCTTTTGCATGATTAGCGACGTGAGTCATTGGCGGCCAGACAAGGTGGAGTCGGATGCGGCACGGTTTGGAGACCTCATGGCGCAACCAACCTACCAGA
>JAYTXB010000551.1:0-8486 GCA_043743205.1 Schlesneria sp. | reverse complement strand
GTGGGCGATCCCGCGACCGGGCACGTCTTCGCACTCGGCGTCTGCGGCTACTTTCAGTGCCTCGACGGCGAGACCGGCAAGACGATCTGGTCGCACGCGATGAACGAAGAATTTGGTCTGCTAAGTACCTACGGCGGTCGAACCAACTTCCCGATCATTCACGAGAATCTGGTCATCATCAGCGGCGTCATCATCGGCTGGGGTGAGATGGCTCGACCGACGTATCGCGTCATGGCTCTCGACAAACGGAACGGCCAACCAGTCTGGTTCCAGGGAACTCGCCCGCTGCCCGAAGACACGACGTACAGCGCCCCCGCGATCGCGACCATCAACGGGCAGACTCAACTTGTCATCGGCAGCGGCGACGGCAGCGTCTACAGCTTTCAGCCTCGCACGGGAAAACAAATCTGGAACTACGATGTCTCGCTGCGCGGCATCAACACCGGGATCACGTTTATCGGCGACAAGATTCTCTGTGGCCACAGCGAAGAGAATCTGGACGACACCGCGATGGGTGCCCTCTTCGCGCTCGATGCCACGAAATCGGGGAACATCACCAAGTCGGGTGAGGTCTGGCGGACGAAGGAGTTGTTCATCGGTAAGACCGGGCCGCTGGTGATTGGCGATCGCGTCTACTCGGTCGATGACGGCGGCATCTTCTTCGTGAACGATCTCAAAACGGGAGCCACGATCGGCAAGCAGAAGATCGGCACGATGGGACGCGGGAGTCCGGTCTATGCCGACGGGAAGATTTACGTCGTCGATGGCAACGGTCGCTGGTTCATCTTCACACCGGACGAAGCCAAGGGGCTGAAGAAGATTCACCAACTGCGACTCGAACATGGCGACGTGAACGCTTCGCCGATCATCTCGCACGGTCGCATCTATCTCGCGTGTGAAACGATGATGTACTGCATCGGTCTGAAGGATCAGAAGCCGTCCGCCGATCCGATCCCCGCGATGGCTGTGGAGACTCCTGTCGCCAACGACCAGAAGCCAGCCACCGCGTTAGTGGTGCCGGTTGAGTCGCTGCTGAAGCCCGCGCAGAAGCAGCAGTTCTCGGTGCTGCTCTACAACGCGAACGGTCAGTTCCTGAAGGTGGCCGATGCGAAGGACGTGAAGTTTTCAAACACGGGGCCGGGCAAAGTCGATGAAGCAGGCAAGTACGTCGGGCCGGGCGGCAATGCCAATGGAGCCGTGATCGTCTCTGCCGAAGTCGGCGAACTGAAAAGTCAGGCCCGCATCCGAGTCATCCCCGAGATCACCGCCGACACACCGCTGTCGTTCGACTTCAACGATGGCATCGTCCCCGTGACGGGTGTCGGGATGAGATACCGGCACATCGCGATCGACCACGATTACTTCACGGCGTTGAAGAAAGATGACCCGCTCGCCGCGAAGCTCTACCTCTACCTGACGACTCAATTCACGAACGCACCGCCCGCCAAGGAAGGTCCGCCGACGCAGACGTTTGATGACTCAACCCCCGCGCAGGCGTTCACAGGTCTCAAGCGATACCTCGGTCTGCTGGAGGCGATCACGACTCAGGACAGTGCGAAGGAGAAGCTCGATCCGTCGCTGAAGCGGCTCGTCGATGATGGCGTTCTGGTGAAAACGGAGTGGACCGGAGATGACAAGGTTCCGGCGCGACTGGTCGCGGTGAAGGGTGTTCGCAAAGTCACTGGCAACGGCGTGATGTGCAAGATTACGACGATCCCCAAGGGGACGAAGAGTCAGGGTTGGTTCGGCCATCCCGGCTCGAAGGGCTACGTGATTCAGGCCGACTTCCAGGCGAACGAGATCGCGACCGGAGCCGACGCCGACAAGCACTCAAAGCTCCCCGACATCGGCGTGCAGAACCAGCGCTATCGCTTGGCGATGCTGGGAGCCAGCCAGCAACTGAAGGTTTACTCGTGGTTCCCGCACGATCAGAAGTCGCACGAAGTCCCCTTCGCGTGGGAGGCGGGTCAGTGGTACACGCTGAAGCTGATCGTCAACGTCGAAGAGAAAGAGGGCAAACAGGTCTCGGTGACGCGCGGCAAGGCCTGGAAAAAATCCGACACCGAACCGTCCGAGTGGTCGATCGAATGGACCGACAGCCCCGCCAACCTCAACGGCAGCCCCGGTCTCTTCGGCAACGCGACCAGCGCCGAAATCTTCGTCGATAACGTGAAGGTCGTGCCGCAGTAAGAAGGAAGGCTTTGATGAGAACTCTTCTGATATTTGTCTCCCTGATGCCTGCATGGGTCGTCGCTGAAGAAGTCACAATCAAAGTCGGCATGTGCCGCGAAGAAGTGATCTGCCTGATCCAAAAATACGGTGCCTATGACATCACGCGCGGAATGGCATTGATCGGTGGAAGTCGTGAACATCCTCTCAAAGAGATTTACTGGGAGTTCGCCGATTACGACGCCATCATCGCACTATCTGCCAGAGAGGGAGGTAAGGTCCAAGGTCTGTCGTACTGGAAAAAGGAAGGCTTCAAAGAAAGTTTGGTTTCACGCGGGAAGTCGGAGCAGAAAATCACGTCATTGAAAATCGACATGATCTCGAAAGAGGTGACTGTCGATCTCAAGCCACCACCCAAGAAACAAGGACTTGCCAAAAATCGCTCGTGACCTCGGGAAACCAAGATGGCCAAAGATTACGACATCACGACCAAGGATTTACTCGAAGCGGGTCCGTCAGCGTGGTTGAAGTTGGCGGGGATCGAAGTGACGGCTCCTGTCGTCCTGATGGACTCGGATGTTTCGGCCATCACGATGGAAGCCGACAGAGTGTTGGCGATTCAATCGGAGCCACGATGGATCGTGCATATCGAGTTTCAAACCAGTCATGAACTGAGAATGCCGTTGCGGCTCCAACGCTATAACGTCGTCTTGGAATACAAACATGAAGTCCCCGTTCAGTCGTTGCTGATCCTGTTTCGCAAGGAGGCCGATTCGCCGTCGTTGACCGGACAATTTTGCAGATATCTCCCCAACGGTGACTGCTACGATACGTTCCACTACCGAGTCTTGCGCGTCTGGGAAATTGAGACCGAACGATTGCTACAAGGTGACTTGGCGACGCTCCCGTTGGCTCCTTTGTCGGCCGTATCTCAACAGGACATCCCGGCTGTCATTGAGCGAACACGCGAGAGGCTGAAGCACGAAGCGACGGATGAAACGCGACGCAATCTGACGGCGGCGACCTACCTGCTCATGGGCCTGCGGTTCAATCCCGAATTCATCGACAAATTGTTTTCACGAGAGGAAGTCATGAGAGAATCAACCACCTATCAAGCCGTGATGGCCGCCGAACGCGAGAAAGGATTGACTCAGGGATTGACCCAGGGACTGACTCAGGGATTAACCCAAGGGCTGACTCAAGGATTGACTCAGGGACAGTCGCTTGAGGCGCGGCGACTCTTACTTCGGATGGGGCAAACTCGCTGGGGAATTCCGGACGCCGCGATTCGTTCGCGAGTCGAAGCCATCACGGACCTCGATCAACTGGAACGGCTCATTGATTCCACTGTCACAGCGTCGAGTTGGGAAACCTTGTTGAATTGAGGTCACTCACTGCTGAACTGTCATCGCCGTAAACCCCTATTTCACAGACCCAAATTCGTCGTCCTCAGCCGAATTTACACTCCGACAACAATCGACAGGATCGGCGATGGAAGCAACGCCGAGTAATCCCCATTCCAAGGAATCCCGCCATGAAGTCTCTGTCCATCGCCGCTGCGATCTGTGTGATCGCGGGTGGCCTGGCTCTCGCTGCCGACAAGTTCAATCCGACCGACACCACGCTGAACCTCATCCAAAAGATGAAGGTGGGCAAGTACGACTGGCCTCAGTGGGGCGGATCGGCTCACCGCAACAACACTCCGCAGGGAGAGAACATTCCGCACGAGTGGAATCTCGACACGGGCGAGAACGTGTTGTGGGCCTCACCGCTCGGATCGCAAACCTATGGCAATCCCGTCGTGGCGAACGGCAAAGTGTTCGTCGGGACCAACAACACGCATGGGTATCTGAAGCGATATCCGGCCAAGGTCGATCTCGGTTGTCTGATCGTGTTTGAAGAGAAGTCGGGCAAGTTCCTGTGGCAGGCTTCGTCGCCCAAGCTGCCGACCGGTCGCGTGAATGACTGGCCGCTGATGGGCATTTGCTCGACCGTGTTCTGCGACGATACGCGGCTTTGGTACAACACCAGCCGAGGCGAAGTGCTGTGCCTCGACGTGGAGGGTTTTCACGATGGCGAGAACGACGGGCCGTTCAAGGCCGAAGCGAACGAGAACAAGGATGAGGCCGACATCGTCTGGCGCTACGACTTGATGGGGACGCTGGGCGTCTTCCAACACAACATGTGTTCGTGTTCGGTGACGTGCGTCGGCGACTACTGCTTCGTCATCACCGGTAACGGCGTCGATGACGACCACATCAACATCCCGGCCCCGAACGCACCGAGCTTCATCTGCCTCGATAAGAACACCGGCAAGCTGGTCTGGAGCGACAAGTCTCCCGGCCTGAACATTCTGCACGGTCAATGGTCCAGTCCCTGCGTGTTTGAAGCGGGCGGTCAAGCTCAGGTCGTGATGGGTGGCGGCGACGGTTGGATTTACAGTTTCGATCCTGCCGGTGACGGCAAGGGCGGTGCGAAGTTGCTGTGGAAGTTCGACGGCAACCCCAAGGAGTCGATCTACATGCTCGGTGGACGAGCCACTCGCAACCACATCATCGGGACGCCGGTCTTCTATGACGGCAACCTCTACACGGGGGTCGGTGAAGACCCTGAACACGGCGAAGGAGTCGGCCACTACTACTGCATCGACCCGACCAAGCGCGGCGATGTCAGTCTGGAGTTGGTCATGACTCGCAAGAGCGGTGAACCAATTGCGCACCGACGTTTGCAGGCTTACATTGAGTGGAAACAATTGTTCGCAGTGACTGAGGCCAAGGACTCAAAGCCGAGCGATCTCTTGAAACAAGGAAAGCTGCCACCGGAATTGAAAGCCGGTTTTGAAAAGCAGACGACTCCGCTGCCTACGGCATCAAAAGTCGAACTCGTGTCCGAAACTAAGAAAACGGTTGATGGCAAGGAAGTTGTTGCCACCCAGACTTGGAGAGTTTCTGCCAATTCGGACGGCTACGAACTCATTTGGAAGTTGGAACTCAACCGAGAGGACAATTCGATCAGAGTTGCCGAACGAACAGATGAAGCCGTAAAGGTTAATCCGAACTCCGCTGTCGTCTGGCACTACGATGCGGTCGATCGCAACAAGAACGGCAAGCTCGAATTTGAAGAGACGATGCACCGCACCATCGGCAGCGCGGCGATCAAGGACGACCTGTTGTTCATCTCGGACTTCGCCGGGCTGGTCCATTGCCTCGACGCGAAGAAGGTCGAGAACGGCAAGCCGGTCGTCTACTGGACGCACGACATGTTCGCCGCCGCCTGGGGTTCGGTCCTGATCGTCGATGGCAAGGTCTACACCGGCGACGAAGACGGCGACATCATCGTCTTCGAGCTGTCGAAGAAGCTGAACATTCTCTCCGAAAACAACATGATCAACGCGATCTACAGCACGCCGATCGTGGCCAACAACACGCTGTTCATCTCCAACAAGAGCACCGTCTTCGCCCTCAAGCAGGGAGCGAAACTGAAGGGGGGAGTCAAACAAGGCTCAACCAGCAGCGCGGGCGACAGCGAGTAAGCGGACTCGATTCTGAGGGATTCACGATCGGCCTGTCGCATCGTTGCGGCGGGCTGATCGCGTTTGAGGAGGCCCGTGCGTCGTTCTGAAATCACGGTCCATCGACGACCGGAAGTAGGCCCAAGTCGGCGGCGATGAGTTGCAGTGCGGCGATGCAGAACGCGATGTGTTCGTCGAGGTCCACGCCGAGCTCGCGCGCGCCATTGGTGATGTCTTCACGATGGATCGACGCCGCAAACGACAGTTGCTTCAGCTTCTTTTTCACGCTGGATGGAGTCAGTCCAGCGAGACGCGGCGGTCGCACCAAGGCACAGGCCGTGAGGAACCCGCACAGTTCGTCGCAGGCGTACAGTGTCTGGTCGAGCCGTGAGACGCGCGGGCATTCGTGGCTGAGGTAATCGGCGTGAGACTTGATCGCATAGATCACGACTTCGGAGTAGCCGCGTGACTTCAGAATGGCGGCACCTTGCAGCGGATGATCGGGCGGATCGGGCCATCGCTGATAATCGAAGTCGTGGAGCAGTCCGACGGTCCCCCACTGCTCTTCGTCCTCACCAAACTTGCGGGCATACGCGCGACAAGCGGCTTCGACAGCGAGCATATGTTTGATGAGGCTTTCGCTGGTGGTGTATTCGTGCAGAAGGGCGAGATCGGACGTGCGGGACATGTGCTGGCCTTTGTCGTTTGCCATTGGGTATTGGCGCGTTGTGGGAAGTCTCGCATCAGAGAGAATGGCTGGTGAATCTCGGGCTGGACGACGATTTTCAAAGCGTATGTTACAGCGGCTGCGGCTGGCGACGTACTGGTGCGACTCAACCTTCCGAGTCCACCCGCTGCTGGTGACACGCGCGATCCACAACCTGACACTTGCCCCGCTCGATGCCTTGTGCGGAGATGATGATGCCCGAGCCGAAACGCACGGAAGTTCCCCCGAATTCTGGCAGCGGTTCGTCGCCGTCGGATTTCACGCCCGATGAGGCTACGCAATCAGTGACGAGCAGCGGCCACGGTTCGTCGCCTGTTCCGCGCGATCTCGTTTCGAGAAGAGTCCCAGCTTGACCTCGCGCCAGCCCTCGATCGTGCTGACGCTCGTGAACTCGATGTCGCCCGTCGCCTGGCAGAACTCCTGTACAGCCAAAGGCTCGGTCCGCTGCCAAGTCTCCATCTTCGCCCCGGTCTCTTGAGCGAACTTGTGAACGGTCTTGTCGCTCACCGACAGGCCGCACAACTCTTCCAGCCGCTCGCGGGAGATGTCGTAAGACCAGCTCGCTGCCGCCAAGCTGATCAGTCGCTGAGCCTGCGCGCTGTAACGACGGTTGATCCCCAGTCGCTCATCCAAAGCATCGCCGCCGTGATCGCACTTCACGCAATGACGGTAGACCCGCGACAACCGGACCCCGCCCGCTGGCGTCACCCTCTGACGGGCCTGGCGACCAAGATGCAGCCCTCGTCAGTCCGCTACCACAGGTCCGGCTCGCCGCACTTGTTTTTCGAGATCGGCATCCTGCGACTGCAACGTGATCTCCAACATCCGCCGTGTCGCCTCGCGCCCCTGCTACTGCGCCAACAGCTCATCCGAAGTCAAAGGCCCCCAATCCATCGTGGACATCTTGCCGCCTCCTGCCCGTTGTTTCGAATCGGAAAACAACCACAATCAAGCCGCCTACCCAATCGCGCAATCCAAGAAAACGGCACCCCTTGGTCGTTACCAATTTGAAGAGACGATGAATCCCAACAAGCTTGGTGGACGCTGTGGCGCTGCGCGCTTAGAGTTTGGACCACTTCGATGACGTTGAAGTGCAACTCATCGACGACCACCAACGGCCCACTCGATTGACCAGTTTTCTCTTCGGATGACCCGATGAAAGTCCAGCAGTTTCTTGAACATCATGGCCTGACACAGAACCCGTTCTCGCAGGAGGACGCTCAGACCGACCCGCTCTTTCAGCAGCTTTGTTCGCGCGGGACGTTTCACCCCGCGTGGGACAAAATTTACGGCGATCCTGGCACGCCGGCGACCGCCGTCGTGTTTGGCGAGAAGGGAGCGGGCAAGACGGCGATCCGCTTGCAGATCGTCGAACACACCGCCGAGTACAACCAGCAGCACCCCGACGAGCGTGTCTTCGTCATCGAGTACGACGACTTCAATCCGTTCCTCGATTGCTTCAACGGGAAGGTCTCGTGGCCCGGTGCGACTCCCGAGCGAACGCTCGCGCGGTGGCGGTTGTGGGACCACATCGACTGCATCCTGTCGCTCGCCGTGACGAAGCTCATCGACGACATTCTCAACGAACGAATCGCAGGGAAGCCGCGACCATTTGAAGTGCAGGGTGAGCGGCTCCAAAAATTGACGCGGCCTCAAAAGCGAGACCTCTTGCTCCTCGCCGCCTTCTACGATCGCAGCACTGACGTGGCATTGCAGACGCGCTGGACGAGCCTGCGTCGCAAGCTCCGATTCTCGAACTGGCAGACGTGGAAGGAACTCGGCATCGGTGGGGCAGTCTCGCTGGGGATGTTCGGCCTGCTCGCCGACTTCGGGTGGTTGGCGAGCTTCTTCTCATCGTGGTGGGTCTGGCTAATCATCGTGGCGGGTTGGTTGCCGTGGCTCATTCGCCAATCGACCACGCTCTGGCTGGCGTGGAAGATCAACCGCCAGATTCGTGTCCTGGATCGTCAGACCAACACGTTGCGCGGCACGTTGACGAGTCTCGAAGCGAAGGACATCACCGGCCAGCCGCTGCCGTCGCGCGAGCGGAGCGACGATCGTTACGAACTGCTCGGCAAG
>JAYTXB010000550.1:0-2848 GCA_043743205.1 Schlesneria sp. | reverse complement strand
TCTGCCGATTGCTCCGTCAGCAGGTTGAGCCTCGACCACAATTCGTCACGTCGCTGTTGGACTCGCTCCACTTCTGCCGCGACCAACTTCTTGTCGCGCCGCTCGAGTCGATTCAATTGCTTCGATGCCTCGCGACGCAGCCAACTCGCGTCGGCTGGCTCTTGGATGAGACGAAAGTGAACTTGAAGTTCGTACCGCTCCATCTCACCTGCCAGCACGCTGCCGTCTGCCGCGAGGATGCGACCGTCGCGCGCCGGAATTTCTTCGCGCACTTCGTAGGTCTGCTCGAACCCCGACGTGAAGTCCGCTCGCAGCGCCACCTGAAGCTGCATCATCCGCACGGCCACCACAATCAATGGCACGATCATCCCGAGCCACAACAAGACCAGTCGCAATCGTGGCGCGCGATCCGCATCCCAACGACTCGCCGGTTGCGAGTCCTCGCTCTGCCACACCGCTGCCAACTGATTCCACATGGCTGTTTCCACCTGCCAAAAAATGAACTCGGGGTCGGGCGTTCCAATTTCAAAATTGGCCGAGTATGCAAGACACAGAATGCCGTTCGATCAGTCGGCCAATTTTGAAATTGGAACGACGCTACCGGATTGCCGGTGTGACGAAATCTCGACCAACGAGTTTGGAAAAGTTGCCCCAACGGGGCTTCATCATTTAGCCCAGGGTTGCTGCGTCCTCGCGGCTACCCTGGGTCAGAATCAGGTGATGGCCACGAACCCCAACGGGGTTCCGGCGATTTGACAATCCTCGACGCAACCCCGTTGGGGTTGAATGCCACGATCTCAACCAATCCCAGGGTAGCCGCGAAGACGCAGCAACCCTGGGCTAAATGACTGTGCCCCGTTGGGGCAAATACAAAATCCGGGTCGCACACCTGCAATCCGGTAGGGTCAGGAAATTGGAACGCCCGACCGCAAGCTACTCGCCTGCTAAGGATCGGCGCATCAATGACTGTCGGAATTGATGACGGATCGACACTGAGCAAGCGACCGAAGAACCCCTCACCCTAGCCCTCTCCCCGCAAAGCCGGGGCGAGGGGACAAAGCCGAATACACGACAGTGATTTCTGCGCCGGTCCTAAGCCAGCGCGCGGCGTGAGCTTCCCATCACGAGCCGGTCACCACACACGATCACCGCCGCGAGTCCTGTCGTGGCGACCGCTTCCACGAGGGACATCGCGATCACGCCCGACACGTCTGTCGTTCTTCCATCGAGCAGACCAAGTACGAACGGCGATGCCGCACGCCAGACAAAAGTCGCCACGAAGACCATCCCGATAAACGTCGCCACACCATTCGTCCGACGTTGTTCGCGCACGATTTGAAGACTGCAACCGAGCAACGTCGCCAACCCCAACTGGACACCCAACCGATCCAGCGACAGTCCGTCTAGGAGCAGCCCCAAACACGCTGACCACGCGATCGCTGCTGGACCTTCCGACCAGAATGCGATTGCCACCAGAGCGATTGCAGGCAGGAACAGACGACACCACATCGGCCCTTCAGCCGTGACGACACTCCCTTGCGTGGCGACCGCCAGATAGATCAGGCACAGGATTGAAAACGCCTTCAACACAACCTCGTCTCCTTCGTCATGACCAGACCGACACCATCAACTCGACTGACCCTACAACCCTGCCGCCAAGCGTTCGGCATTCATGCTCATCCGCAGGACTTGGACGGAGGTCAGCCGGTGGGGCAGCGGGGCTGGTTCCACGAGAACCTGCCACTCACGATCGTCCGGACCGAGCGTCGCTTCCACGACGCGACCGTAGTACAGCGGTGTCGTCACGAGTCCATCGCGCTCTGCTGTGTAGACCTCATCGCCGACTCGAACCGACTCCGTGGCGGCGATTCCATCCAACTTGCAGAGTGTTCCTCCCTGCCCTTTCAGAATGCCTCGTCCACCCCAGGCGTAACCCGTATCTGCAGCATGAATCAATTGCGCGCGACCGCGATACGCGGCATCAGTCAGTAACAGCAGCGTACTCGTCCAACGACCGACTCGTTCGACCTTGCCGATCACACTGCGACCCAACAACACCGAATCCTCCGGCGATACTTCGCCATCCTGCCCGAGGTCGATCAGCGGTTGCCGACTGCTGACGACGAGCGAAGTCTCGCGGACCCCATTCGCCGTACCTCGGTCGAGCAACTTCCCGCTCCGCCAGTGCTCCGCCAAGGCGTCTCCTAACACGGTCGCCTCAATGAGTGACGGTGAGGCGAGGCGAGGCAGACTCCGGATCGTAGAGGGCAGCGCGGACGCATGAGCTTGCTCGTCGCGTGATTCCGCCAATCGCGAGATCAGCAACGCGTTGCGCGCGTTCGCGGCGGCCAGCTCTGCCTCCAAGCGAGTCACCTCGCGCTGCTGACTTCGCGCCGACTGTGATGTCATCTCGACCATCCATTCGCGCAGCGAGTCACCCGTCACGCGAGCAGCCTGCTGTCCCGGTCGCATCACATCGGCCACGGCTCCGCGTAACCGAGACGACACGGCATCGGGCGCGAACGACAACCCCACTCCCACGAGTACCAAGCCGCACGTAGTTGGCAGCGTCCAAGACGACATGCGAGGTTCCTTACAAAGCGGGTGAGCCGGAGGGCGTTAGCCCAATGGCACTTGTTTGAGAAATCAGCCGGAACGCGCTAGCGTCCGGTTTGCTGAGAATTACGAGAACCGGACGCTAGCGCGTTCCGGCTGATGTGTTCGGTTGCTCTAAAACAAACTGCCATTGGGCGTCAGCCTCCGGACTCTTCCAGTCAAGAATCCGGGGCCTTACGGCACCCGGCTCACCAAGACCAAAACCGTCACTCATGCCCACGCGATTCGACAG
>JAYTXB010000549.1:0-3714 GCA_043743205.1 Schlesneria sp. | reverse complement strand
GCGAAGGGCGATGAGTCGGGAGGTGGCAAATGAGCCAAGGCAATTCCCCCATCAAGCCCGAGTCGGTCGGACGCATCTCACAAATCATTGCCGGTGCCCTTGTGATGGGTGTCGTGGTCTTCGCGTGCGTTGCGTTCTTCATCGCCAAGGGAGACGGCCCTCAACTGCCGATGATCTCGTTCTTGGCGATCGGCTTCGCGGGTGTGGCGACGGTGATGCGATTCGTCGTTCCCACGATCCTCGTCAACGGCGGCAAGGCTCAATTGAAACAGGCGGCGAATGACGAACAACCGATGGTGCTCGCCGGTCTGTATCAGACCAAGACGATTGTCGGCATGGCCGTCCTTGAAGGGGCCGCGTTCTTCAATCTGATCGCCTACATCATGGAAAAGCAGTTCTGGTCCTACGGGGCCGTCGCATTCCTGTTGGGAGTGATGGCGATCTCATTTCCGTCGCAGGGGCAGTTTGAAAGTTGGGCCGAAGAGATGAAGCGGGATTTGAATTGAACAGTGTTCGGGCGAAGAGGAAGACCCCTCACCCTAGCCCTCTCCCCGCAGAGCCGGGGCGAGGGGACAAGATAAGACAACGCAAAACACAAGTCACAACAGCCACACGAGACAGACAACATGCAAGCCAACGCCGAAGCCATTCGTCAGGTTGTTCAGGAAGTTCTCGCTCAGTTGGGGAAGGCTCCGAAGTCGGGGGCCGCTCCGCAGCGGGACGGAGATTGGGGCGTGTTCAAATCGGCCGAGCAGGCCATTGCCGCAGCGAACGATGGGTTCAAGAAGCTCAGCGATTCGCCGCTCGCTCACCGAGCCAAGGCCATCGAGTGCGTGCGCCAAATCTGCGACGAGCAGGCTGAAGAATTGGGGACGCTCGAATTCCAAGAGACCAAGATCGGACGGCTCGATCACAAGATTGAGAAGCTCAAGATCATCAAGCTCGTCCCCGGCGTCGAGTTCATGAGAACCGATGCTGTGAGCGGCGATCACGGCTTGAGCATCACCGAGTACGCGCCGTTCGGCGTCATCGGTGCGATCACGCCGGTCACACACTCGCTGCCGACGCTGGCGGGCAACGTGATCAATATGGTCGCGGGCGGAAACACGCTCGTCGTGAATCCGCATCCGAGTGGTGCTCGCATCGCATGCGAAGGGGTTCGCCGCTTCAACAAGGCGATCTACAAAGCAACCGGGTTGGAGAACCTCGTCAACATTGTCGAGAAGCCAACGCTGGAGACTGCCGCCGAAATCTTCGCGCATCGCGGAGTCAAACTGCTGTGCGTGACGGGTGGACCGGCGGTCGCTCGCGCCGCAATGGAGAGCCGCAAGAAGGCGATCGTTGCCGGACCGGGCAACCCACCCGTAGTCGTGGACGAAACCGCGTGCCTCGAAAATACGGCGTCCTCGATTGTGAAGGGAGCCGCCTACGACAACAACCTCCTGTGCATCGGCGAGAAAGAAGTCTTCGCCGTCGAGGCGATCTTCGATCAATTGATGGACACGATGCCGCGTCACGGTGCGTACCGCTTGAACGCTCGCGAGATCGACGCCCTCACCAAATTGGCGTTCTCACCGCCGACGAAGCCGGGCGATCACTATCACCTCAATCGTGAGTTGGTCGGACTCGATGCCTCGAAGCTGGCCGAACTGATCGGTGTCCGTGTCCCTGCGGGAACGCAACTCCTGTACGGTGAGACCGACACGTCGAACCCATACGTTCCCGAAGAACAAATGATGCCGTTCGTCCCGTTCGTGCGTTGCAAGAACTTCTCTCACGGAGTCGAACTGGCTCTCGAATTTGAACACGGCTTCCGCCACACGAGCCTCATTCACAGCCGCAATGTCCGCCACATGACCCGCATGGGCCGGGACATGGACACGACACTCTTCGTCAAAAACGGCCCGTCAATGGCGGGCCTGGGTCTCGGCGGCGAAGGCTATCTCAGCTTCAGCATCGCGACGCCAACGGGCGAAGGGGTGACGAACCCGATGACGTTCACTCGTCAGCGACGATGCGTGTTGGTGGACGATTTGCGAGTCATTTGAATTTGAAGAAGAATTTCAACTACGGATTGCACAGATGGGCACAGATAAAACGAAGACAGATAAGACGAAGGTAAACCTAGGCGAAGACGAGTAAAGCAAAGGCAAGTCGGCCAAAGACAGACACGGCAAACGTCACCTTCAGTTTCTTTTCTGATCTGTGCCCATCCGTGAAATCTGTGGTCAAAACTCCTGATTGGTTTCTGGTGAAGTCATGCAGTTTGCAAAAGTGATTGGCCGAGCAACATCGACAGTGAAGCATCCGACGCTGACCGGGTGGCGGATGCTGTTGGTGCAGCCACTTGATCCGAAGGGCGGGCCGGACGGAGCACCTCAGTTGGTGATCGACAACCAGGGTGGAGGCAAGGGAGACACGGTCATCATCTCGTCCGATGGCAAGACGGCGCGTGAGATGGTGGGGTCGGACAACACTCCGGCCCGGTGGCATGTGTTGGGGATTGTGGACTGAAGGACGAAAGTAGGATGGGCACTCTTGCCCATCTGCTTGAAAATACAGGACGGGCAAGAGTGCCCATCCTACGAAGAGACAACAACGAAGAGACAACAGTGGATCAGGCTCTCATCGAACAGATCGTGTCGAACGTGCTGGCTCAGCTTCAGCCCGCGTCGGTACGTCCTGTGGCTGAGACGCCGAAGTCCGCACCGAAGACGACGACGGTCGAGAAGTTGATGACGGTTGAGAAATCGGCGGTGATCGAACTGACGGCCTCGATCATCACAGCCGGTTTGTTGGAAGAAACCGCTCGCGCTGGACAGTCGTTGAAGATCGGGCGCCGTTCGATCCTCACGCCTTCGGCTCGCGACTGGCTGCACACGAAACGAATTGATTGGAGCCGGATCGACAAACTGGCGGCGGGCGGAAGCTCGATGACGAAGGGGGCTGCGCGGTGGCAACTGATCGTGCAGACGGTCACGCCGACGGTGAAGGCTCTGCAGGACGGACTCAAGCGACAACCGGAAGGTTGGAAGATCGAACTCGTGGGACAGCCGGTTGAAGCGGCGACGCTCGCGATTGGTGCGATCAATAAGGCGGAACACGATGGCGTGGTAATCGTCAGTGAATATGCCGAGATCATCGCGTGCCGATCCAACCGAAACGAACGAGTCCGAGCGGCGGTGATCTCGGATCGGAAGCAACTCGAAATGACGATGCAGCACCTTGGGGTAAACGTGATCTGTATCAACCCGACGGGGCGAACGTTTGTTGAGATGAGAAACCTGCTGCGCGATTGTGCGGCGACGAAGCCCGCGGCTCCAGCGGGATGGTGACTTCAGATTCGTAGGATGGTTTTCCAAACCGTCCGGCTTTGGAAGCAGAGTTGGCGGACGGTTTGGGAAACCATCCTACGTAGACAAGACGAAGACGAAAGCGAAGACGAAGACCCCTCACCCTAGCCCTCTTCCCGCAAGGCCGGGGCGAGGGGACAAAGCCAGAGTAAGAAGAAGAGTACGAGTACGAACAAGAAGACAAGCCCATGCGAATCGGCGAAGTGATCGGCAAAGTGACGCTGTCCAGGTGCAACGCGATGGTCGCGGGTGGCACGTGGCTTGTCGTTGTGCCGCTGAACGTCGCCGGACTCAAGGGAGACGACAAGGGACGAGATGAAGCTCTCGTCGTATACGACGAACTCGGCGCGTCGCCCGGAGC
>JAYTXB010000548.1:0-9038 GCA_043743205.1 Schlesneria sp. | reverse complement strand
GCCTTCGTCACGGCGGCGTAGACCTGCTCGTATTCGTAGTGCAATGCGGTCGGATCGAGCGGGTCGTAGTAGCTGTGAATCAGCTTGTCGAGACGCAGGTACTTGATCGTCTCGCCGTTCTCAGACGTGTCCTCGCCCACGATGATCGTCGAGTAATTGCTCTCGTCGTAGTACGTCCCGACGCGATCATCGCGCAGCTTGAGTAACACACCGAGTTCGTGCAACTTCAACCCGACCGATCCGCCGAAAGACGACCAGCGATCGCGCGTTGTCGCGGCCTTCGCACGACCGGACGCGACCGACAACGTCGAACCGACCGCTGTTCCCACCGACGCGAGCATGGGCTGAGTACACGTCGCGGCGAGGACCGTCCAGCCGAGCAGTTGCAGCCAACCACAGACGATCGTCGCACGAAAGACCTTCCCCGACCCGACCACGATCACCGCGAGCAACCCCAAAATTGCGGCCGTCAGCCCGATGATCGTGCGCGTCCCCCACACATCGATCAGATAGAACCCGGTTAGGAAAGTCCCGACAATCGAACCGAATGCACCCCACGCATAGACGTTGCCGACCGTCGATCCGGTCTTTGTGCTGCGCGACAACGCCATGCTCGCGACCAGTGGTGAGATCGTGCCGAGTGCCAGCGACGGCAACAGAAAGATCGCCGCGACCACAGTGAGAATCCACGCGGGCCAACTGAACATGGCGGGGCGGTCGAGTGGGGCAATCATCTGATCCAACCAGAGAACGCTCGCGCACGAGACGCTTCCCAGCAGATACATCCACGCGAGTGAGCGGCCTCGGTCATAACGATCGGCCAACCAGCCCCCCAACCAATTCCCGAGCGTGATCCCCGCCAAGACGACGCCGATCACCGAGGTCCACGTGTAGAGCGACGATCCGACCGTCTTGCTGATGAGCCGTGAAGCGGTCAATTCGAGCATCATCACGCAGACGCTCGTCACAAACACGAGTCCGTTGTAACCCCACAAGGCCCACATGTCGGAGACCAGCGGTCGAACCGGCGGCTTCTTCACAAATTTCTTCGCAGGTGTGAGCGCTGGTGGCTCGACCGTTCCATCGCCCATCGGATTGGGGGCGGAGAGTCGATACGTCTCTTGATCTGCGTACTCATCCGGTTCGTCATCGCTCGGACGCGCCGCCTCAACGTCGGGAAAGCTGCTCTCCAATGAAGACGCGAAGGGTTGCTGACGAGACGGCTGATCGGATGACGACGGCGACCGTGGTTCATTAGGCATGGCTGACAACTCTCACTGGAGACAACACCGAGATGCGACACGAGATCGGCCCGCAAGGTAGCCCTGTCGCTCCGCGACAGGTAGCGAGATCGCAGAAAGGCAGTTGAATTGTGAACGCAACGGGCTCGCCATCGAACGCTCACTCCGCGACGCGCTTCCTGTCGCGGAGCGACAGGACTACCTTGCCGAACAGGCTGCTTGAGTTGTTGCGCTACTTGGGACCACCCGTGAGCGACCGCACCCTGGCACGTCTTTCTCTGCCTCTCAACCATCAACCTTCCACCCTCAACTCTCCTCCACCGCCACTTTCACCACGACCTTCACCACATCGCTGGGCGCGGGAGGGACTCCGCAGGCGAGGCTCGGGGCGTGGATGTCGTCGGGGTAGAAGATCATGAACGTGCCGGCCGGGGCGTCATACGTCGCGAGGCCCGGTTCATAGAACATCACATCTTTTTGCTCGTTGTAGGGCGTGGTGACGGCGAGGCCGCTCGACATCGGCTCGTGACCGAACCGTTCGTGGCCTCCAGCCACAAACTGCACGTCGATGTATTTGCGATGCGACTCCCATACGGCGTGCTCAGCCAACTTGGTGCGATAGCGATTGACGATGCTCACCATTTTCTTGCCGTCGAGTTCGTACTGGCCGCTCTCCACGTGAGTGAAGTCGGTGCTGCCGACGTACTCGATCGCTTTGACGATCGCAGCAGGGAGGTGAGCGTACTTGGCGTAGTTCTCAATCTTGTCAACGATCATGGTGAATCCGTTCGGTGTGAGGTCGTGGTTCGCTGGCGTTTTCTATGAACACGTCGTGCAGTGTGAGCCGTTGTGGGCGAATACTGTCGCTCTCTTTCATCCGTGGTCCGGCTTGGCATCCGTGCGGTCTCTTCGCACCGGAGTTGATCGCACGGATGGCAGGGCCGGAGCACGGATCAGAAGCGAAGATTGAGCGGCCTGTCTTTGGCTGGTGGTAACGGTTCACCGGTGGTTGGTTTGGATTATGGGTCTTTCGTGCCGTTGCAGCGCGAGTCGTTCAAATCTGTTTCTTGATGGCAGGCTTCACGGTTGGAGGAGTTTCTCGAAACGGAACGAAAACGCCATCCGGCGTTGGGACGGTTGGCCGGACACTCGGACGCCGATTGAAGTCATCTGGCGATAAGCCGGGCCTCAAGGTTGGCCTCGACGTGCCGCCGTTGGGATCAAGTGTTGGTCGGAGTGCGTTATCGCTGGCGGGAGTTCCAGTTCGATTGGATTCCAGCATCAATGCGGGGCGCTTGGGTGCGAGTGACTTGGCTTCGCGGAGGTCGCGGAGCAGTTGCAGCAATTGATCATTCTGAGGACGGCTGAGGCGGGCGATGATGGCTGAGGAGGGAATCGACGCGACGAGCGGCTTCGGTCCTTCTTTGCTTTTCTGCGTCAGCCCGAGTCCGCAGACGAGGGACTCGACGAGTTCTTCCGCTTCCTCGCGCGTGGTGAAGAGGTCGCTCACCGGATACGTCCGCGTGATGACGTTCTTGTCGGCCACCGCTTGAGTCGTGATCTTCAGCACTTCCGATTCGATGACGGAGGTCAGTGCCAGCGATTCCAACAACAACTTCAAAACGCTTTGCAGAGAGACACCCGATAATTGCAGATTCACTGGCTGGTCCGTATTCACGCCGGAAGCCGTGAGTGCCTCCTTATCGAGCCAGATTTCAATGCTGTGCAAGTCTTCGAGATACTTGAGTGCTTCTTCCAACGGGGTATCGGTGAAGGCGACTTCGCTCGCGTCATCCAGCGCCTTCAGAATTCTTTGTTCGTTGGGCGAGAGTTTCGGCAGGAACTCGGGAGGAGCGGACGGCGTCGTGGCCGGTACGACCACTTGTGGGGTGGTCGCGACAGGTGCCTCGAAGTTGAGATTTTCCTGAGCCGTCGCGCGGCTCAACACTCCACCAATGAAGAACAATCCGCAACAGAACAACGCCAACATCAGCCAAGACCACGAACGACTTCGGTGCGAAAGACGGTTCATCGGGAGTCTCCTCAACGAGAAACGGCGAATGCCAACAGCAGACAGGTGAACACGCGGGGCAGGCTAGGGAGGCCCGAAGGGACTGTCAACGTGTGGCGTTTCGTCAACGCGGCCGCTTAACTGATCCAGTCTCTCCGGTATGTCCGCACCGGATGGTCAGTTCTAGGGCGAGGCCGCGTGCAACCGGGGGGGGCGACTTTTATACTGCCGCCCCACGAATCGCCGTTTCTGTTCGCTCACTTATGAGACTCCTTCGCCTCATGTCCTCTTCCACTCAGAACCTGCTCGGTGCTTGGTCTTCGACCGGCGGGACACTCGCGCTCGACGCGGCGGCTGTCTCCGAGGCGCTCCACGACATCGCCACCCCCTTGATGATCGTCAACACCACGCAGGGACTGGCGCTGGGACGAAGCGGTTTGGGACAGATCGGTGTGTCGCCGAGCAACTCACATCCGTATCCGCTCGTTGGCATCGTGCCTCAATCAAGTACCGAGCAACTCGGCGACGAATCGTTTCGAGCGGATCATGGTCTGCGTTACGCCTATGTCTCGGGTGCGATGGCGGCCGGGATCGGGTCCGAAGCGATCGTCGAAGAGATGGCCAAACACGGGATGCTCGGGTTCTTTGGAGCGGCGGGACTCAGCCCCTCGCGCGTGGAAGCGGCGATTGATCGGCTGCAACGAATCTCTGCCCCTCCACGCTCAACCCTCAACTCTCAACTCTCCCCCGGCTTCAACCTCATCCACAGCCCGAACGAGCAGTCGCTAGAGCAGGCGATTGTGGACCTCTATCTGCGGCGCGGCGTGAGGCTCGTCGAGGCTTCGGCGTTTCTCGATTTGACGCCGCATGTCGTGAGATACCGGTTGGCGGGGATTTATCGCGATGCGGCCGGCACCGTCGTCACGCCGAACCGTGTCATCGCCAAGGTGAGTCGCATTGAAGTCGGCTCGAAGTTCTTTGCTCCGGCTCCGGCGAAGATACTGTCGCAGTTGGTCGAGCAGGGAGCGATCACGCACGAGCAGGCCGTGCTGGCGGAGTCCGTGCCGGTCGCGCAGGACATCACGGCCGAGGCCGATTCGGGAGGTCACACCGACAACCGTCCGGCACTGACGTTGCTTCCCACGATCCTTGCGCTGCGAGACCGAGCGATGGCGCAGTATCGGTTTGCTCAACCATTGCGAGTCGGCGCGGCGGGCGGAATCTCGACACCCGCTTCCGCAGCGGCCGCCTTCGCGATGGGAGCGGCTTACATACTGGTTGGCTCGGTCCAGCAAGCGTGCGTCGAATCGGGGACGTGCGACGCGGTGAGGCAGATGCTGGCCGAAGCCGAACAGGCTGATGTCACGATGTGTCCGTGTGCCGACATGTTCGAGATGGGCGTGAAGGTTCAAGTCCTCAAACGTGGGACGATGTTCCCGATGCGAGCGGCCAAGTTGTACGAGACCTATCGCGCCTACAAGGGTCTCGCCGACATCCCCGCTGCGGAACGCGACTGGCTGGAGAAGAACCTGTTCCGCGTGTCGCTGGATGAGGTCTGGCAGCAGACGGTCGATTACTTCTCGACGCGCGATCCGGCTCAAATCGAGAAAGGTCAGCGCGACCCCAAACACCAGATGGCGCTCGTCTTTCGCTGGTACTTGGGCCAGTCATCAAGATGGGCGAACAGCGGCGAACCTTCGCGCCGCCTCGACTATCAAATCTGGTGCGGCCCCGCGATGGGAGCCTTCAACGAATGGACCAAAGGGACGTTCCTCGCCCAACCACAAAACCGCCGCGTGGCAACCGTCGCGTATAACCTGCTCCACGGCGCGGCCGTCATGCAACGCATCAACTCACTCCGCAGCCAAGGCTGCGTCGTACCCACCGACGCGGCGAGAATCGCACCTCGCGAATTGAACGAGCTTGCCCGGAGTCACACATGACCACCTCACTTCTAGGAGAAACGCGATGAGTACTGCCGACATCGCTCCACCAAAACAGGGAATTGATTCGATTCCCAAAGAGTGGCGTCACTTTTTTCCCACCGATGCGGAAATAGAGGAAATCGTTCGCCCGAAGGTCACACTGGTTGAAACGGATGGAATGCCCATGGACAGTGAATGGCACCGCCTTTGTATGGAACTGTTGCTGAACGTCATCCACGTCCATTTCCGAGACCGCGAGGACTACTACGCGGGAGGAAACATGATCGTCTACTACTCGGAGAAGCAGGCAAGAAACAGAGACTTTTGCGGTCCAGACTTCTTCTACATCAACGGCGTTTCGCGTTCGCCAATCCGAAAGTATTGGTGTACTTGGGAAGAGGATGGTCGGATGCCCGAGTTCATCATCGAACTCCTTTCGCCGTCAACGGCGAAGAGCGATCTCACAACGAAGAAGGAACTCTACCGAACGATCCTGCGATGTCCCGAATACATCTGCTACGACAACTCGACCGGCGAATTAAGCGGTTGGCGATTGAGCGGTCACGAATACGTTCCCGTCGAATTTTCGGCTGAGGGGCGACTATGGTGTGCAGAACTCAACCTGTTTGTTGGAACGTGGCAAGGAGAATACGTCCGCCGCGAAGATCGCTGGCTACGCTTCTACGACAAGGACGGCAACCTGCTTCCGACACGAGAGGAATGGCAAGAGCAAGAGGTGGCAAAAGCCCATGCTGAGAACGCCCGATTGAAGGCCCTTCTCGCCGAAAATGGGATCACGTCGTGAGCGACGACACCTCAACCGAGAGGCCGATGTTGTGGGAACTTTGGGAGTTCGATGGCGGGCATTCGTTCATTGCTCACCTCGACGATGACGCGGTCTATCGACGCGGCCTCGAACAGGCGTTGGCGGGTGAGACCAATGTTCGGATGACTTGGACTGTCGCAGCGGCGACGTACAACGAAGCGATGCAGACGCTCTACGAGCACCAAGGTTATGGACGGTATCGAACAATCGAAGAAGAACTCGGCGAAACAGACCCCATCCAATGACGCGCGTGACCGAGCGGTCAGCACAGTCAGTCGCAAACACAGATCAGCCCCGCACCCTGACCCTTTCTCCGCCAAGCCGGGGCGAGGGGACAAGGCGAAAGACGAAGACCTCGATATGAACGCGAACATGCCATCAACAAATCTGCCGACTCAGCCCCCTCTGGCCGTGGTCGGTCTCAGTGCGCTCTTTCCCAAGGCAGCGAATGCCGAGGAGTTCTGGTCGAACATTCGGCGCGGGGTCGATGCGATCACGGAGATTCCCGAGACGCACTGGAACCCCGATGACTACTTCGATTCCAACCAGAAGACGCCCGACATGACGTATGCGCGGCGCGGAGGATTCCTATCGCCGCTGCCGTTCGATCCGCTGGAGTTTGGCATCTCACCGAACAACTTGGAGGCGATCGACACGTCGCAGTTGTTGGGGATGGTCGGAGCGAAGCGGGCGTTGGAACACGCGGGCTACGGAACTGGTCGCCAGTTCGATCGGTCTCGTGTCGGCTGCATCCTGGGTGTCACCGGGACATTGGAGATGGTCATCCCACTCGGTGCGCGACTCGGACATCCGAAGTGGCGTGCGGCTCTGAAAGCTGCGGGCGTGCCGGATGACGTGGCCGAAGATGTCGTGCAGCGCATCTCGGAAAGTTACGTCCCGTGGCAGGAGAATTCGTTTCCAGGATTGCTCGGGAACGTTGTCGCCGGACGGATTGCAAACCGGCTCGATCTGCATGGAACGAACTGCGTTGTCGATGCGGCCTGCGCGAGTAGTCTGTCGGCAATGCACCTCGCTGCACTGGAGTTGTGGACCGGTCGCAGTGACATGGTCGTGACGGGCGGCATCGACACGTTCAACGACATCTTCATGTTCATGTGCTTCAGCAAGACTCCCGCGTTGTCGCCGTCAGGGGATGCGAAGCCGTTCAGCGAAGACGCCAGTGGCACGATCCTCGGTGAGGGCGTGGGGATGCTCGTTCTCAAACGTCTCGCCGATGCCGAGCGAGACGGCGACCGGATATATGCCGTCATCAAAGGGATCGGCACGTCGAGTGACGGCGCGGGGAACGCGGTCTACGCACCGAAGGCTGAGGGGCAGATTCGTTGCCTGCAAGATGCGTATCGCGTGTCGGGTGTCTCACCCGATACGATCGAATTGCTCGAAGCTCACGGCACCGGGACGAAGGTCGGCGATGCGACCGAGGTCTCCGGTCTCACACAGGTCTACAAAGCATCAGGCCGACGCGGACAGTGGTGTGCAGCGGGCTCAGTCAAGTCGCAGATCGGTCACACCAAGGCCGCAGCCGGAGCGGCGGGAGTCATCAAGGCGATTCTCGCTCTTCAGCACAAAGTCCTCCCACCAACGATCAAGGTTAGCAGACCTCCCGCTGCGCTCCTGGCCGACGATTCGCCGCTGTACGTGAACACGGAAGTCCGTCCGTGGGTGAAGCCGGTCGGGCATCCTCGGCGAGCCGCCGTGAGTGCCTTCGGCTTTGGCGGCAGCAATTTTCACTGTGTCCTCGAAGAGTCACCTCAGTCATTCGATGAACCGACTTGGGATGGCGACGTGCAAGTCGTCGCACTGTCGGCGTTGTCGCTCAATGAACTGGCCGAGAGTGTGCGAGACGTTTGTAGGGTGGGCACTCCTGCCCGTCCGTCCGCGTCAGTCGATGTCGCGTTGTCACTGAACGCCAGAAAAGAAGAGGACGGGCAAGAGTGCCCATCCTACGACTGGTCATTTGTTCGCAAGGCCGCTCACGCGAGTCGAGCCTCGTTCCGCGTCGAGCATCCGCATCGCGTGATGCTCGTCATCGAGCGAGACAAGACTGATATCACGAAGTTGGTCGAGGGTGCTTTGACGATGCTCGACAAGTATGCCGATCGAGCCGCGTGGTCCACGCCCGATGGGGCGTACTACGGTCGCGGCGCGCGAGCCGGTGCGCTGGCGGTTCTCTTCCCCGGACAAGGCTCGCAGTACGTCGGCATGTTGAAAGAACTGGCCTGTTGCTTCCCGGCGATGAACGACGTGCTGAGCGAAGCGAACGAGGTGTTCGCGGCGTCTCAGCATGAGGGTTGTAGGATGGGCACTCTTGCCCGTCCGCTGGCACATTCGACAACGAACATCGGACAACATGCGGACGGGCAGGAGTGCCCATCCTACAGGCTCAGCGACTTCATCTATCCGACCCCTTCGTGGACTGACGAGGCTCGATCGGCGAAGGACTCCGAACTGCGTGCGACTCAGATTGCTCAACCTGCAATTGGTGCGGTCAGCCTCGGAGCGCTCACGATCCTCGAACAGTTTGGTGTGCGAGCCGAAGCGGCAGCGGGACATAGCTATGGGGAACTCACGGCCCTTTGTGCCTCGAAGCGCTTCGCGCCGCAGGCTCTGTATCGGCTGTCGATGCTGCGCGGACGATTGATGGCCGAGGCACAAGAGGTGGAAGGTGGGATGCTGGCCATTGGCGCTCCGCTCACGCAGGTCGAAGCGGCGATCAAAGAGCTGGCCGTCGATTTGGTCGTGGCCAACTACAACAGTCCGAATCAGGTCGTATTGTCGGGACGATTGCCGGAGATCGACCGAGCGACAGCGCTGTTTACTCAACGCAACATGCGAGGAAAGAAGTTACAGGTGGCCGCCGCCTTCCATAGTCCGCTCGTGGCCAGTGCGAGTCGTGCATTCCGACCGGAACTGGATGGCGTCGAGTTCGCCCCGTCGCAGATGCCGGTCTACGCCAACACGACAGCGGCGCAGTACCCACTCGACCCGCAGGCCGCGCGCGATTTGCTGGCGGC
>JAYTXB010000547.1:0-1519 GCA_043743205.1 Schlesneria sp. | reverse complement strand
GGAGCGAGGTCTGAAGGTCGCGCTCGTTGGCAACGCCGTTGATCCGCGACCGATCCCCGTCGGCTATCGCGAGTTCCCGATCACAATGCTCCCCGCGCGTGACGGTGAACCGCGTGGCACGGTCAAGCGAAGTAGTCCCGCTCCGAACTGCTCGTACTTCGTGAACTGGACTTCGCGCGAGGACCGCCTCGTCTGGCTGCTCAAGGTTCACACGACCGGCCGCTATGAAGTCGTTGTCGATTACACCTGCCCCGAATCCGACGTAGGCTCGCGCGTGGAACTCGCTTTCCACGACAGTCACCTCGAAGGACGAGTCGCTCCCGGTTGGAACCCTTCGCTCTACACCAACCAGGACACGCTCCCGCGTCCGCACGGTGAGTCACAGATGAAAGAGTTCCGGCCATTGAAGCTCGGTGAAATCACACTCGAACGAGGAACAGGACCACTGACGCTGCGCGCGTTGGAGATTCCCGGCCACTCCGTCATGGACGTGCGGCGCGTCACGCTGACGTTGTTGCCGTAGCAGTCACTTCCCGTGCGTGGCGTCACCAATTCACCCTGCGGATCGCCATGGGAACTTCTTCTTCAATACAGATCGCGAATCGGGCGACACACACCATCTAGTGGTCCAGATCAGTTCTGCACGCAAAATGATCCGTTTGCTTTACAACGTTGAACGCCCTTCTTAAAGTCCCGCCCGCTTGAAGACGACCGTGACAGTTGCGTTTGGAATGCGACTGTTCGGTCCATCGAACAACGTCCGGTTCGGTGGTCTCACTGAGACCTCGACCGCCGTCACCTGAAGGATTCGGGTGGAGAACTCTGAATGGATTCGCTGCGAGTACGTCTGCTGGATGTGATGGTCTTCGGTCCTCTTGGTCGTCTCTTCGACCATCCACTTGCTCACCTGAGGGGCGAGATGCTTTGTACGGGTGGTGTCCGTCGGTTCGTTTGATGAGGGGGGCGCGTTGCGCCCGGGCGAACCAGTTTGACGGGAGCTTTCGGTCTGCGCACAAGGATGTGCCTCGGTTCAAAAGGGAATTTCGATATGCAGAAGAAACCAATCATTGGCATCAATGGCGAACTCCGTCCCGGACGTAAGGACGCTGTCGGGTTGAGCTGGTTTAACACCGGCTACTACGACTCGGTCAGTGCGGCGGGCGGGCTGCCGTTCTTAATGGCGCCCTACGCTTCGGACGACGATCTGAAGCAGGCTCTGCGCAACGTCGATGGTGTTGTTCTCGCCGGATGTACGATGGACCTCGACCCAACGCGGTTGGGTCTGGAACCTCATCCTCACACGCGACCCATGCCAGCTCGACGCGAAGACTTCGACCGGCGTATGGCCAAATGTGCGGTCGAAATGCGATTGCCCATCATCGCGATCGGCTCGGGAATGCAGACGTTGAATGTGGTCTGTGGCGGATCGCTCTATCAACACGTTCCCGAAGAGGTGACGAAGGCTCTGCACCATCGCGATACCGTTGAAAAGCACAACCGTCACATCATCAATATCGTC